>NZ_JANDMF010000005.1:0-153072 GCF_031626875.1 Clostridium sp. SHJSY1 | reverse complement strand
TCCAGGAAAATTAACACTAACAAATTGCCAAGCAAGTGGTAATGGTGGAAATGATTTTGAAAAGGTAAAAAACACTACAGGAACATCTGGAACAGAACAATCTAAATTAGATGGAACTTATTATATAAAAAATGTTCATAGTGGATTATATTTAGATATAGAAAATGGTTTATTTGCTAATGGTACAAATCTTAGACAATGGGGATTAAATAAATATGATGCACAAAAGTTCAAATTAGTATCAGAAGGAAATGGAATTTATCACATATTAACTGGGGCATCAAAGTATAAAAGTTGTTTAGATGTTTATACTGGATCTGCTAAGGATGGAACTAATATAGCTCAATGGAATTATTGGGGTGGGGATATGCAAAAATTCAAGATAGTTAAAGTTGCTAATAATAAATATGCATTTTTAACAAAATCGTCCAATTACAAATCTTGTTTAGATCTTTATGAGATGAGTAAAAATTCAGGAGCAAACATTTGTGAGTGGAATTATTGGGGCGGAGAAGGACAACTTTGGCAATTAATTTCTGTTTAGAAAAATAATTTTCTAAGATTAATAGATATATGAATCCTAAAAACAAGACTTTGTGAACTTTCAACACAAAGTCTTGTTTTATATTTTCCATTTAGATTAAAACAAATGTATAATATTAATAAAGGTATAAAAGTGGAGGAATCTTATGGTAATGGTTTTAAGTCTAATATTAATAACAGTTGGATTAGGTGTTGCAATTCTTGTGGGAATATTTAGAGGAGTAAATAAATCTAAAAATGAAATATATTTAGCAATAAAGGATAAGGAAATGAAGGAAATAAAAATGAAAAATAAATAGTCTTATAAGTTAAAGAAGATGTAATTAGGACTATACAAATTAATTATCTATAAGAGGTAAAGTTGGAGTAAAATCCTTCTTTACCATTTTTTTTGTGTCTTGTGTTAAAGTAATAAGCATCTTTATTTAAGGTTAGGGAAGGGAGTATCAATTCTTACCATGGTTCATACTATTTATACATTAAAAGATATTTAAAGCTTTAAATGATTTACTTTTGGGTATTAATAAGATTTAGGAATATATCTTTAGCAGTTATATATGAGGAAAATTAATATTTTTATACATTTTATTGACAAAACAAAAAACTTTCACATATAATGAATATATGAACAGATATTCAGATGTTCAAATATTAAGGATTGATACATATAGCAGAAAAGAAACAAAGCATTGTTAGGGGGAGAAATGTTATGGATAAAGAAATTAAAAAGGAGTTTATTATTGAAGGATTAGATTGTGCTAACTGTGCAGCTAAAATAGAAGAAAAAGTAGGTAAAATTGAAGGAATCAGTTCAGCTAATGTAAACTTTATGACAAAAACTTTAACAATAGAAATTGAAGAATTAAATAGAGAGTCAGAATTAATTACAGAAACTACTGACATTGTAAAAAAGATAGAACCCGATGTGAAAATATTAGAGAAATCTTCAAATAAGTTATTAAGAAAAGAATTATTACTTGAAGGGTTATGCTGCGGTAATTGTGCTGCAAAGATTGAAAGAGAAGCTAATAATATAGAGGGTGTAAAATCCGCTGTGGTAGATTTTGTAGGAACTAAACTTATTATAGAATTAGATAGTCTTTCAAAGGTTAATGCAATTGTTAAAAAAGTAAGAGAAATAGTTAGTAGAATAGAGCCTGATGTTAAAGTTATTGAAATTGAAAAGAAAAATAACTTATGGAAAAATGAAGAGTATAATCATGATGAAGGTAACAAAAAAGAAATAATTAGATTTACTGCTGGTGCGGTAGTTTTTGGAATAGCAACTGCAATGAAATTTTCAAGTATTGTAGAACTAATGCTGTATATAATAAGTTATTTAATTGTTGGTGGAGAAGTAATCTTAAGGGCATTAAAAAACATTAAGAGAGGTCAAATTTTTGATGAAAATTTCCTTATGAGTATTGCGACTATTGGAGCTTTTGCTATTGGTCAGTATCCTGAAGGCGTAGCTGTTATGTTGTTCTATCAAGTAGGTGAAATATTCCAAGGTATAGCTGTTAACCGTTCAAGAAAATCTATAACAGCCCTTATGGATATAAGACCTGATTTTGCAAACCTAAAAATTGGAAATGAACTTAAAAAAGTATCTCCAGAGGAAGTTAATATTGGTGACATTATAGTTGTAAAGCCAGGTGAAAAGGTACCACTAGATGGTAAGGTAATTGAAGGAACTTCAATGGTAGATACTTCTGCTTTAACTGGTGAGTCAGTTCCAAGAGAAGTAGGTTTAGGAGATAGTATCTTAGGTGGTGTTATTAATAAAAATGGTGTTTTAACAATTGAAGTAGAAAAAGAATTTGGAGATTCAACAGTTGCAAAGATATTAGATTTAGTTCAAAATGCAAGTAGCAAAAAAGCTCCAACTGAGAATTTTATAACAAAGTTTGCTAGATACTATACCCCGGTTGTAGTTTTTGCAGCTTTAGCATTGGCTGTAATACCACCATTAGCTATTGATGGTGCAACATTCTCAGATTGGGTATACAGAGCTCTTTCATTCCTAGTAGTATCTTGTCCTTGTGCTTTAGTTGTATCTATACCACTTGGTTTCTTTGGCGGAATAGGTGGAGCTTCAAAAAATGGAATACTTGTTAAAGGAGGTAACTATTTAGAAGCATTAAATAATGTTGAAGTTGTAGTATTTGATAAAACTGGAACACTTACTAAAGGCATATTTAAAGTAACAGAAGTAAAAGCAGAAGATAATTTTTCTGAAAATGATCTTATATCTTATGCAGCATATGTAGAAAGTTATTCAAATCATCCAATAGCAACTTCTATTGTAAATGCATATAACAAAAAGATAATTAAAGAAGCAGTTCAAGGCTATGAAGAAATATCAGGATATGGTGTAAAGGCTACAGTTGATAGTAAAGAAGTATTAGCTGGTAATTATAAGTTAATGGAGAAATTGAATATATATTATGAAAAGGTAGAAACTATTGGTACAATTGTTTATGTAGTTATAGATAAACAATATGCAGGATATATTGTAATATCTGATGAAGTTAAAGAAGATTCAGCAAAAGCAATTAAAGAACTAAAAGCCATTGGGGTTAAGAAAACAGTAATGTTAACAGGTGATAATAAAACAGTTGGGATTAAAGTTGCAGAGCAATTAGGATTGGATGAAGTTCATGCAGAATTGCTTCCAGATCAAAAGGTTGAAAAGGTAGAATCTCTTGATAAAGAAAAATCACTAAAGGGTAAGTTAGTATTTGTTGGTGATGGAATAAATGATGCACCTGTTTTAGCCAGAGCTGATATAGGTATAGCAATGGGAGGAGTAGGTTCTGATGCAGCAATTGAAGCTGCTGATGTAGTTATAATGACTGATGAACCTTCAAAAATTTCTACAGCAATAAAAATAGCTAAAAAGACAAGAAGTATAGTTATGCAAAATATAATTTTTGCTCTAGGGATAAAAGCTGTTTTATTGGTGCTTGTAGCAATAGGTTTAGGAACTATGTGGGAAGCGGTATTTGGTGATGTTGGAGTAACATTATTGGCTGTATTAAACTCAATGAGAGCTATGAAAAATGATTAATTTCAAATAAAAGATAAAAGTGAGATCTAGATATAGAGATGTATTAAATATACTATGGTATGATGAAAAAATAACAACAAAAAATTTTAACTAATAAGCTAAATAAAAGCTTCATTTGCTATTGTGCAGAGAAATGTACAATAGTAAATGAGGCTTTTATAATTTGAATTTACTATTTTGATTTTTCTGACTTCAATTGCTATTGGTAATATAATATCATATTAAAATGAGAAATCTGAGATAAGAGATGGAAGAAAAGAAAGATATCATTTTTTAATATTCTCAAGATGTATTTATAGTATAAAAAAGAAGAACAATATGTGTATGAAAGTTTATTTGATAATAAATGAAAAGAGATACATTATTTGATTTAATTGATATTTCTAAAGGAGTAGTGGGTCATATGAGGAGGAGTCAAATTGAAAAAATGTTTCAAGTTCCTAATACCATTAGCTGTGTTATTGAATATCACAACTAGTGTGAGGGGGGAGTTAATACAAATAATAAATAATGATAATATAGTAGAGCAATCAACGGATAAATTACAGAAAATAAAAGAAAAAGGAATATTGACAGTAATTTCATCCAATACTGAGCCATATTCATATAAGGATCCTAAAACAGGTGCTTTTCGTGGGGTTGATGCAGATATCATAAAAGAATTAACTAAGCGATTAGGAATAAAAAATCTGGATGTAAGATACATAACATTTAGTAATGCATTAGAAGAATTAGTTAAAAATCCTGATATCGATTTATTTGGAGAAGGAATATTTATAACAAATGAACGTAAAAAGTTAGTTGATTTTACAAGTCCTATTTATAATGGAAATGAAGCAATATTGACGAGAAAAGATTCTGGAGTAAAAAATAAAAAAGATTTAAAGAATTCAACGATTGGTGTGCTTCAAGGGACAGTGTATAAAACAATAGTTGATAATTGGAAAAGTCAAGGAGAATTAAAAGATTATATTACTTTCTCTGATAACAATTCTTTAATTATATCATTAGAAAATAAAACAATAAATGCTATAATGACAGATTCTATAATAGCAGAAAATATTGTTTTTATGAAACCTAAGTCAAATTTTAGAGTTCTATCTCCAAGTCAATATAAACCTGAGATAGACTTAAGTGTAGGATATGCATTAAAAAAAGAAGATACTACATTATTAGTTGCAATCGATGAAAAATTACAAGAGATGAAAAATGATGGAACTTTATATGAAATATTAACTAAGTATGCTTTAACAGGACATTATATTCCTTAGAATGTGTGGATAGAATGTAAAGTTAGTAGGAGTTTCATATAGTTATAAGCTTTGTTTAGGACCGTAGTCCTGATTTATTAAAAACACCACTATTAATGATGATATTATGATATACTTCCTTTAATGATATTTCTAATAATGCTATTAACAAAAGAGAAAATAGGGGGGACAGTATGAAAAAATTAATAGTGATGCTTAGTGTACTAATTATATCAATTGGGTTAGTATTAACAGGGTGTGGTAAAACAAAGATAGATCCACCAGAAGTAACTGCAGAAGCTTTTTATGATATATATGTATTAGGAGATTCAACTAAAATTGAAAAATTAGGAGTAGAAAAATCTGAATATGAATCAATAGTAGAAACAGAGAGAAATGCAATAATATCAGCAATAAAAAATAATTTTACTATAGGAGGATTCACAATTAGTAATGATCAGTTAAATAGAATAGCTGATGCAGAACTAGCTGCTCTTAAGAAATTAACACCAAAGATTGAAACAACCTCAACTTCAAAAGAAACTGCTTCAGTTAAAATTGCTACAACATATGCTGATGTTGTGACAGCAGACCAAAAAGCAGCAAATGATGCTTTAGCAGAAGTGAAAGCAATGGGATTAACAAGTGAATCAGAAGCAAGAACTAAGTTTGTTGAGATTTATGTAAATAAGATAGTTGAAAATGTGAATGCGATAGAACCATCAGCAGATACAAAAGAAAAGACATTTACATTTAAGATCGAAAAATTTAATGTAGGTGGAAAAGCAAAAGATATTTGGATTCCATCAGATATGACAAGTTTTGGTACAGATTTAGGTAAAATGATAACAGGACAAAATTAATAATCTAATAATATAGCAGTATTAGAAAATTATGTTTTTAAGACTTTGAATAAAATATACACTAATTATAGTAAGACTTTAACAGGTTACTAATTTGTTAGAGTCTTTTTTTATTGAAAAAATTATTGTGCAAGAAAGGATAAAAAATAAACAAACTTAGATATTAAAACGATATCAAATTACAAATATAATTAACTTGTAGCTTGATTTAATGAAGGGAGGAATAAATATGGAATATCATTTAGCTATAGATATTGGGGCTTCTAGTGGAAGACATATTTTAGGTTACTTAGAAGATG
This sequence comes from Clostridium sp. SHJSY1, assembly GCF_031626875.1. Classification (NCBI taxonomy): domain Bacteria; kingdom Bacillati; phylum Bacillota; class Clostridia; order Eubacteriales; family Clostridiaceae; genus Clostridium; species Clostridium sp. SHJSY1. The sequence continues at coordinate 147,047 of NZ_JANDMF010000005.1, read as the reverse complement.
GACAGTTAAAAATTGAAGAAATATATAGATTTGAAAATGGAATAAGTAAGATAGAAGATGAGTATTGTTGGGATTTAAAAAAGTTATTTTTAGAAATAAAAAATGGGATTAAAAAGTGTAAAGAGTTAAATAAAATACCTAAAAGTATTGGAATAGATACATGGGGAGTAGATTTTGTATTACTTGATGAGGATGAAAAGGTTTTAGGAAATACAGTTTCATATAGAGATGATAGGACAGAGGATATGATGGAAGAGGCTTTTAAAGAAATACCTAATGACATGCTATATCTTTATACAGGAATACAATTTCAAAGATTTAATACAATATATCAATTGCTAGCAATTAAAAAGAAAAGTCCAGAAATTTTGGATAAGGCAAAAACATTTTTAATGGTTCCAGACTATTTACACTTTTTATTAACAGGAGTGAAAGTAAATGAATATACAAATGCTACTACAACTCAACTTGTTAATTCATTTGATAGAACTTGGGATTTAAAGATTTTAGAGACTTTAGGAATAAATAAGGATATTTTTCAAGAAATTAAGCTTCCTAAAACTAATATTGGTGGGTTAAGAAGTGAGTTGATAGATGAATTCGGTTTTGATATGGAAGTGATTTTGCCAGCTACCCATGATACAGGATCAGCTTTTATTTCTTCAATAGGGAATGAAGTAGATAGTATACTTCTAAGTTCAGGGACTTGGTCATTAATGGGAGTGGAAAATCATTTCCCAATCTGTGTACCACAATCAATGGGATACAATTTTACTAATGAAGGTGGTATAGATTATCGTTATAGATTTTTAAAGAATATTATGGGACTTTGGATTATACAAGAAGTAAGAAGAAATTATGATAATAAATATTCATTTGCAGAATTATGTGGTTTAGCAGAAAAAGAAAAGGATTTCAAATCTTTTATAAATGTTGATGAAGATAGATTTTTAAAGCCCACAAATATGATAGAAGAAATAAAGAATGCTTGTGTAGAGACTAATCAGGTGCCACCAGAAACACCAGGAGAAACAGCTATTTGTGTATTTAATAGTTTAGTTTTGAGTTATGAAAAATCCATTTCACAAATAGAAGAAATATTTGAAAAAGAATATAAGAATATTAATTTATTTGGTGGAGGATGTCAAAATGAACTTTTAAACCAATTAATTGCAAATAAAACAAAAAAAGAAGTTTTAGCAGGCCCAGTAGAAGCAACTGCTATAGGTAATATAGTTTGCCAGTTATTAAGTAAGGAAAAGATAGAAAATTTAAAAGAAGCAAGAAAATTAATAGCAAATTCATTTGAAATAAAAATATTTAAACCAAATTAGAGAGGAGAATTATTATGAATATAAAAGAAAGATATGAATTAGCAAAAAAAGATTATGAAAATTTAGGAATAGATGTTGAAAAATCATTAGAATCTTTGCAAAAGGTTAAAATCTCTATTCATTGTTGGCAAGGGGATGATGTAACAGGATTTGAAGTAAGCCAAAATGATTTGTCAGGAGGTATAGCAACTACAGGTAATTATCCTGGTAAGGCTAGAAATCCAGAAGAGTTAAGAAAAGATTTAGAAAAGGCATTGAGTTTAATTCCAGGAAAGCATAAAGTTAATTTACATGCAATTTATGCTGAAACAGATGGAAAATTAGTAGAACGTGATAAGTTAGAGCCAAAGCACTTTAAAAAATGGGTTGATTGGGCAAAGAAAAATGGATTAGGGCTTGATTTTAATCCAACAATATTTTCACACCCAAAGGCTAGTGATGGATTAACTTTATCACATCCAGATAAAAATATAAGAGATTTTTGGATTGAACATGTTAAGGCATCAAGAAAAATTGGAGAATATTTTGGGAAAGAATTAGGACAAACATGTTTAACTAATATATGGATACCAGATGGTTATAAAGATATTCCAAGTGATAGATTAGGACCAAGAAAGAGATTAAAAGATTCTTTAGAAAAAATTTTTACACAAAAAATAGATAAAAGCTATAATCTTGATTGTGTTGAATCAAAGGTGTTTGGTATTGGAGCAGAATCATATACAGTAGGTTCCAATGAATTTTATTTAAACTTTGCTGCTAAAAATGATATTATTTCTTTACTTGATACTGGCCATTATCATCCAACAGAAGTTGTTTCAGATAAAATATCATCGATGTTACTATTTTCAGATAAAGTAGCATTACATGTAAGTAGACCAGTTAGATGGGATAGTGACCATGTTGTTGTCTTTGATGATGAATTAAAGGAAATAGCTAAAGAAATTGTTAGAAATGATGCATTAGAAAAGGTTATAATTGGTCTTGATTTCTTTGATGCTAGTATCAATCGTATTGCTGCATGGGTAATAGGAACACGTAATATGTCTAAAGCTTTATTATCTGCATTATTAATGCCTCATGATAAATTAATTAAGTTACAGGATGAAGGAAATTTTACAGAAAGATTAGCTCTTATGGAAGAATTAAAAACATATCCATTAGGTGATATTTGGAATTATTTCTGTGAAATAAATAATGTACCAGTAAAAGAAGAATGGATTGAAGTTGTTAAGAGATATGAAGAAGAAGAGTTATCAAAGAGAAAGTAGATTTATTCTTTAAAAGATTCAATATAGAGAATGAGGAGTGATTAATTATGGCAATTTATTATGTACCATCAATAAACATTATGGGAGCTGGATGTTTAAAAGAGCTAACAGCTGCTGTTAAAGATTTTGGATTTAAAAAAGCTTTAATAGTTACAGATAAATTTTTGGTTAAAAGTGGTATAGCTAAAAAAGTTGAAGACGTATTAATAGAAGCAGGTGTTATAAGTACAATTTATGATGAAGTAATACCAAATCCAACATGTAGAATAGTTAATGATGGATTAGTTGTATTAAATGAAGAAAAATGTGATTTTATTGTATCAATTGGTGGAGGATCACCTCAAGATACAGCAAAAGCAATAGGAATACTTGCAACAAATGGTGGAGATATAAAATCATATGAAGGTGTAAATTTAACAAAAAATAAGTCTTTACCAATTGTTGCAGTTAATACAACAGCTGGAACTTCAAGTGAAGTTACAATTAACTATGTTATAACTGATGAAGAGCGTAAAGTAAAAATGGTAATAGTAGATAAAAATTCAATGGCAACAATTACTGTAAATGACCCTGAATTAATGATTAATAAACCAGCTGCTTTAACTGCAGCAACAGGAATGGATGCATTAACACATGCTATTGAAACTATTGTTACACCAGGGGCTTATCCCGTGACTGATGCAACAGCTTTGAATGCAGTAAAGATTATATTTGAGTACTTACCAAAGGCAGTTAGGAATGGACATGACATAGAAGCAAGAGAACAAATGGTATATGCTATATTCTTGGCAGGAGTAGCATTTAGTAACGCAGGATTAGGAAATGTACATGCTATGGCTCATCAATTAGGTGGAGTATATAATTTACCACATGGGGTATGTAATGCAATGTTATTACCATATGTAGAAGAAGAAAATGCAAAATTTGTACCAGAAAAATTTGTTTCAATTGCAAAAATACTAAATTGTAATATTGAAGGCAAATCAGCTGAAGAATGTGCAACTTTTGTAATAGATAAAATAAAAGAATTATCAAAGGAAGTTGGAATTCCAGAAACATTAGGAGAGCTAGGTGTAACTGATATTAATTTTGATCTTCTTGCAGATAATGCAGCAAAGGATATTTGTGCACCAGGAAATCCAGTTGAATTTTCAAAGGATAAGATAATAGAATTATTTAAGAAGATTGTATAGAGGAATTAATTAAATGATTAACATATTTCACTTGAGAGCTTCTCTTAGTATTCACATAATGTAATATATTGACATAGTATATAATATATCAAATATTTTATGGGGGAATTTGAAATGGGTCATAAAGAACAAGATTGCTATTTAATAGAAGATCATAATCATGAATTTCTATCAAGTACAAATTATGCTCAAGATGATGAAAGAACAGTTCATAACCATCGTATTGCTGGAGTAACTGGACCAGCTATTAAATATGGAAAATCACATGTTCACAAAGTGAGTGTTCTTACAGATACTTTTGGTGATCATTTTCACAATATAAATGATACTACAGGACCTGCAATCTATCTTCCAGGAGGAAAACACATTCATCTATTAGCTGGTAGAACATCTGTTGATGATGGACATTTCCATGTTTATTATTTTGCGACTTTGATTCAAAATCCTAGTGAAGTACCAGAAGCTAAAACTTGTTGAATATTATGTTAAGGAGTAAGGGTTATCTTGCTCCTTTTTCTTAAATATAAAATGAATTTTATAATTTTACATTTAATGGTTTTAAATGGAAGGAATCAAATAAAAAAGGTAGAATAACATATTTAGCAAGATGTTTAAATACATATAAGTATATCGAAATATAAATATGGATAGGAGTGATTATTATGGAGTTTACAAATTTAATTACTGAAAACTTATTAGCACTTATACCGGCATTATATATTTTGGGACTTATTTTAAAAGGGACAGAAAAAATATCAGATAAGTATATACCACTTATTCTTTTGCCAATAGGAATAATAGGAGCATTAGCTTTTGGAGGTATAAGTGCACAATCAGTTATACAAGGTATACTTGTTACTGGTGCAGCTGTTTATACAAATCAACTTATAAAACAATTAAATAAAGATGAAAGTTAGATAAAGATGAAAGTTATATTAAAAATAAAATTGCTATAAATATTTTATAGCAATTTTAAAATTCCTAAATTTGGATCAAAAAAAATTATATAGCCATCTAATTTTACATGAGTACCATATTTTTTTTTATAGTATTCTAAAGTAGCATCTAGAAAACAAGGGGTAACATCTAAATACTCAGATAATTCCTCCTTAGAACAAATACCATGGTTAAAAGCTGAAATTAAGCTGGAAAGGGTAATTAATTTTTTGTATGCCCACCGTCTAGCTATAGATTCTTTCTTTTTAGAAAGGATTGAATCATTTAAAATTTCTCCATCAGTAGTATAATGATGTCCAAGTTCTTCAGCCAATATACATTTCTTTTCAGTATTAGTTTCTATTTTTTTATTTATGGCTATTACTCCATCAGAATAATAGCCCTTTGCTTCACCCTTGAAGGGAAATTCTAATATTTCAACATTATCTTTAGCTGCTTTAATAATTAATTCATCGTATTCCATACATGTCCTCCTATGAAAATAAATTCACTTATAGGGATATTATAACACAATATGCGAACGAATGTTCTGGATTAATTGCTTTTCTTTTTTGAAATTACATATCTAATAAAATTTTCTATATCATATAAATCATCCTCTGTAAATTCTTCACCTTCAAAGTGAGCAGCAAGAGTAGTTATTTTATTTTCTTTAACTAAATCATTTATTCTATTTACAGGTTTGTTTAGATGACTATAATTTTTTATTTCTGATTTTCCAAGTAAGTAATCTAAAGAGATGTTAAAGTATTCTACAATTTTTAATTTAATTTCATCATTAGGGGTACTGTTGCCATTCTCATACATAGAAATTGTAGTTTTCCCAACACCTAGAATTTTCCCAAGGTCAGATTGAGTCATATTATTTTCTTTTCTAAGTTCTTTTAATCTATCTGATAAAGTAATCATTTTTATTTCTCCTTTTAATGAATGTTCAATAATATTGTACTTAATTATATTAAACATTTAAAGTAAAAGTTAAAAATAAATATTGACAGTTCAAATAACTTGGACTAATATATTTAGTATAAGTTCAAGAAAGTTGGAGTGGAGGATGATTATGTTAAAAGAATTAAGATTAAAAAGAGGATATACACTTGATCAAACAGCTAAATTATTGGGATATAAGAGCAAAAGTGGATATTGGGCATTAGAAAATGGAAAGGTAGAACTTACAATATCAAAAATTAAAAAATTATCTAAACTATATGGAATAGATAAAATATATTTTTTTGAATAGAAAGTTCAAGAAACTTGAAAAGGGGCGTTGTAATGAAAAATACTATACTTGGGTTCAAGCAAAGAAAACTTATTGAGTTTGATTTAGATTTGAAGGACGCATTAATTCTTAGATATTTTGTAGATTTTATGGATACTGGACGTATGTCTATGATAAAGATTAAAAATAAACAATATTATTGGATCAATTATAAACATCTAAAAGAAGATATTCCTGTTATAGGAATAAAAAGTAATGATGCATTAAGAAGAAGATTGAAAAAGTTAGAGGAGTGTAAGATATTTGGACATTATCATAAACTACAAGGAGGTAGTTATTCTTATTATTGCTTAGGTGAAAGTTATCCATTGTTGGGTGTAGATTTTAAAGATAAGAAATCAGATTTTTATAATTTGGGCTCTGAAATTGAAAATTTATATGATACAGACTTAAAAGTATCACCCTCTAAGATAAAAAGTTGTAGCCTTGCTACTGAAAATAAGGAGCAAAATAATCTTTCCATTAAAGATATTAAATATACTAAAGAAGATATAGAAGAAATATGGAGTTTATATCCCAATAAAAAGGGGAAAGCTGAATCTATAAGAAAAATACCTAAGATATTGAATAAAATATCAAAAGAAGAGCTAATAAGATGTGTGCTTATTTATGCAGAGGAAGTTAAAGGAAGAAATAGAAAGTATATTTTAAATGGATCTACATTTTTTAATGGAAGATATGAAGATTATCTTCAAGAAGAAATTACAGAATTAAAAAATGAGAAGATTATAGAGGAAAGTATTAAATTTAATGTAAAACTAGAGGAGGATATGTAAGTGGATGTATTAAGAAAAATACCATATTCCACAGAAGCAGAAGAAGGACTTCTTGGTTGTATTATCAACAATGTGGACAAGTTAGAATATGCTGAAGATCTTTTATGTGTAGAAGATTTTTACTGGGAGAAAAACAAGAATATATTTCAGATAATTAGAAAATTAAATAAAAAAAATATTAATGTAGATTTAATAACAATACTTGAAGAATTAAGAGTAAGTGGAGACATAGATGCTTGTGGTGGAATAAGTTATATTACTAAACTTAGCATTGATGGGGCATTTAATAACAACATGCATGATTATGTCAAAATCATAAAAGGAAAATCTGATAGAAGAAAACTTATTAAAATTGGCAAAGAAATTGTGAGTAAAAGTTATGAAAAAGCAGAAGTTGATGAAGTTATTAGTGAAGCAGAAGATTCATTATATAAAATATCAAATGGTAAAAGTTTTGAGAGCCTAGAACCTATTGGAAAAATTCTAAAAGAAGCTTTAATAAAAATAAAAGAAAACTGTGACATAGGTGGTGGGATTTTAGGAAACACAACAGGGTTTATAGAAATAGATAAAGTGCTGTCTGGTCTTCAAAAAGGGGATTTTATAGTAATAGCAGCAAGACCATCAATGGGAAAAACAGCATTTGCTCTAAATATAGGACAATATGCTTCTAAAAAAGCATCAGTTGCAATATTTTCACTTGAGATGACAAGAAAGCAGCTTATGGAAAGAATACTATCATCAAGATGTTTAATAAATCTTAATAATATAAAAGGTGGGAATTTAAAAGAAGAAGAGTTTTCAAAACTTATATTAGCAACTAAAGATTTGGAAAGTAGAAAAATTTTTATAGATGATAAATCAACAACTTTTTTGGAAATAAAGGCTAAGTGTAGACATTTAAAGATTAAAAAGGGGTTGGATGTTGTAATAATTGACTATCTTCAATTGATTGAAGGTATGGAAAAGAGCTATTCAAGAGAACAGGAAATTGCAAGGATATCTAGAGAGTTAAAGAAATTAGCTAAGAAATTAGATATAACAATAATTGCACTTTCACAATTGTCTCGAGCAACGGAACAAAGAAGTGATCATAGACCAGTTCTTTCAGATCTTAGAGAATCGGGTTCAATAGAGCAAGATGCAGATATAATAATGATGCTTTATAGAGATGAATATTATAATAAAACGTCAGATGATAAAACTACAGCAGAAGTTATTATAAATAAAAATAGAAATGGTGAGGTGAAAACTGTGAAACTTGGGTGGATTGGGGAATATCAAAGATTTGCCCCTTTAGTAAGGAGGAATTAATAATGAATATATGTGCAGAAGAATATAAGGAATTAAAAAGAAAGACTGAAAAAAAACTTAGGGAGTATCCTTATTATTTAATATCATTAGAAAATCCGGGGCTAAAAGGCTCAACTAGATATGATGAAGTATCAACTAAAACCAATAGTTTTAATAGTACAGTTGAAAATTCTGTTATAGATGCAGATTATATGAAAAGTATGGTAAATGTAATTAATTGCGTTTTAGATAGATTAGATTCTTGTAGTAAAAGAATTATAGAAACTGCTTATTTTAGAGATGATATATTAAAAGAAGATGTACAAGCTGAGCTTATGATAGATAAAAATAGATATTATAGATTAAAGAAAAAGTCTTTAGAAAAGTTTATGATAGTATTTAGATAATTTTCAGAGAAAAAATGATTATAATTTTATGTACAAAGTTAGGTACATAAGTGAGACAATTTTATATACCAAAAGGAAAATACATGTTAGAATTTATGTATGGTGAAAAACTGTACAGAAAACCATGACAAAACACAAGTTTGAGACTTGTGTTTTTTTATATGAAAAAAAGGCGCCTTTAAAAAAGTTCATTAAAGATTTTAACCCTAAAAGGGGGTGAAAACTAAGTGACAATTATAGAGAGTTTAAGATCCTTAATAAAGGATTGTCCACATCTACAAGAATTCAATAAAGGAATAAATAATGAGAATATAGGTAATAACTCTTCTTTATATGAAATAGAAGAAATGCCTACTGAGCCTATTTTAAAGAAGTATGTAAATGGGGACAGCATAAATCAATATGAATTTATGTTTATGACTAAAGAAACTTATGAGAAGGATGTTATTAAAAACTTAATAGAAAGTGAATTTGATAAACACTTTATTTCTTGGATTAAAGAGATGGTAAATAATAAAAAGTTACCACAAATAGAGGGAAACAGACAAATACAAAGTATAGAAGCAAGCTTAACTGCTGGAGCTTCAGAAGAAGATAATTTAAAAGAACAATATCAAATTAAATTTATATTAACTTATTATCAAGGAGGAAGATAATTATGGCAAATGAAACAATTCAAAGACATCAATTAGCAGATTATTTAATGGTAGGAGGAACATATGAACTTATGGGTGCTGGATTTAGTACATTAGATGAAAATCCAACAGCTCAAGTTGATACAAAAACTTATGTTAATGATAAATCAAGCACAAGTGTAATAAAGGGATATCAAACTCAATTTGCATACACTTCAGATTTAATTAAATCTGAAAAAGCAATAATGGCTTTATATGAAGTTGGTAGAAATCAATTAACTGGTACAGATGCACAGTTTGATTATATTAGGGTAGAGCTATTTAATCCTGTAGTAGGTAAAGAAAATACATTTAAAGCAAGGAAGTTTAAAGTTACATGTGAAGTAGCAAGTTTTGCAGGAGCAGGTGGAGAAACTATAGTTGTAAGTGGTAATCTTTATGCTGTTGGAAAGGTTGTTGAAGGTGAATTTAACACAGTAACTAAGGAGTTTGTTGAAGCTTAATTTAAAAATTTTAGAAAAATAGGAGAGATGATTATGGTTATTAATGGAGTTGAACTTGAAGAATTAGATATTTTTGATGCAAATACAATTGAAAAATATGAAAAGGCTATGGACAATGTAGTTAAGAGTACACAAGAATATAAAGAATTAAAAGGTTCAGAAATAGTTAGAAAAGAATGTGAAGCTATTTTTAAATGTTTTAATGAATTATTCGGGGAGGATACAGATAAAAAGATATTTGGAGATAAGATAAATATTATAACTTGTCTTAAAGCTTTTGAAGAGTTAGTTGAACAAATTAATTCTAAACAAGATGAATTAGAAAAATTCACTTCAAAGTATTCACCTAATAGAGCTAAACGTAGAAGTAAAAAATAATGAATATTTTAATTGATTTGTTACCTGAAGAAGTAACTATAGATGGAGTTGATTATAAAATCAACTCAGATTTTCGTACTTCAATGTTATTTGAAATGATGATGCAGGATAGTGAGATAGATGAAAGTGATAGATTAATAAAAACTATTGAGCTATATTATCATATTATTCCTGAAAATATTGAACAGGCTATAGAAAAAGCATTATGGTTTTATAGATGTGGGAAAAATATTCAAAATGGTAATGGAAGCAGTAATGGCAAGAGTGAGCAAATTTATTCTTTTGAATATGACGATGATTATATATATTCAGCATTTTTAAACCAATATGGGCTTGACTTGCAAGATGCTGAAAATCTGCATTGGTGGAAGTTTAAGGCCATGTTTAAATCTTTAAAGGAAGATAATGAAATAGTAAAAATTATGGGATATAGAGCTATGACTATTTCCAATGATATGTCAAAGGAGCAAAAAGATTTTTATAGAAGTATGAAAAGACTTCATGAAATACCAAAATCTAAATCAGAACAAGAAAAAATTAATGATATAGAAAAAGCTTTATTAGGAGATGGAGACTTAACTAAGGTTTTATAATATGAAATATAGCAATTAAGAAATTTATTTTAATATAAATTTTCTTAATTGCTAATTTTTTTAAAGAAAGGCAGGTGAAATACATGTCTAGTAGTAAAAAAAATAATAAGAAAAGTAAAAAAACTGAAACTGCTGAGGTTAAAGCTGATGAAAAAGATAAATCTGCTGAAGGGGAAAAGGAAGTAAGTTATCTTAAAAAATTAGAAGAGGCTGCAAAAAATTCTTGTGAAAATATAAAGAAGTATGTCAGTACAACAATAAGTGTTATAAGCGATTTAGCAACCAAAATGGGACCTGATACAGAAAAAAAAGCTGAAGAAGTAAAAAAAGCTTATGAAGATATATCATCTGGATTACTTGAAAAGTTCAAGGGACCAGTAGAAAAAATTCTAGATATAGCATTGGATTGTCTTAATCAAATATCAGATGCAATTAATAGTGGCACAATATCTGATGATTTAGATGGTATTGCAGATTCTATAGGAGAAGTAATAGATGCAGTAGGAGAGATTGTAAAAGAATGGTTACCAAAAGTAATAGATTTATTAAAATGGATTATTGATAACAGTGCAATTGTTGAAAATGCAATTGTTGTAATTGCAAGTGCTTTGCTAGCATTAAAGGCAGCAAATCAAATAACCAAAATAACTGAAGCTATTGGGGCTATGTCAAATCCTATAGGTCTTACGATTGCAGTTATAGCAGGCTTGGTAGCTCTAATTATTAATTTATGGAATACTAATGAAGGGTTTAGAGATGCGGTAATAAGTGCCTGGGAAGCTATTAAAGAAGCCTTTTGCACTGTATGGGATGTGCTGGTAGAATTTTTTACAGAAACAATACCAGAAGCTTGGCAAACTGTATGTGATCTTTTTTCAGGAGTTGGAGATTGGTTTGCAGAAATTTGGACAGCTATACAGCAAGTATTTATAGATGGCTGGCAAGTTATAGTAGATTTCTTTACAGAAACAATACCAGCAACCTGGGAAACATTATGTGAATTTTTCTTAAGCATACCAGAATGGTTAGCAGGACTATGGATAACAATACAACAAGCATTTATAGATGGTTGGCAAGCTATAGTAGACTTCTTTACAGAAACAATACCAGCAGTCTGGGAAACATTATGTGAATTTTTCTTAAGCATACCAGAATGGTTAACAGAACTATGGGTAACAATAAAACAAGCCTTTACAGATGGCTGGCAAGCAGTAGTAGATTTCTTTACAGAAACATTACCAGAATGGTTAAAATCTATAGTTGAATGGCTAGGGAAAATACCAGAAGAAGTTGGTTATGCATTAGGATATGTTATTGGTAAAATAATAGAATTTGGTGTGTCTTGTTGGGATTGGATAACAGGCACATTATCAACAATAATAAAAGGGGTTATAGATTGGTTTGCAACACTTCCAGAAAATATATGGCAATGGCTTGTTGGTGTAATAAATAATATATTTTCGTTTGGGACAAGTATATGGAATTGGATAACAAGCACATTATCAACAATAATAAAGGGGATTATAGATTGGTTTGCAACACTTCCAAGTAACATATGGCAATGGCTTGTTGGTGTAATAAATAATATATCTTCATTTGGTACAAGCGTGTGGAATTGGATAACAGGCACACTATCATCAATTATAAGTGGAATTATTGGATGGTTTAGTAAACTTCCAGGAGAAATTTGGAATTGGTTAGTTAATGCATTTAATAATGTTGTTCAATGGGGAGCAAATATCTATAATAGTGCAGTGCAATCAGTATCAAGTATGATAAGTTCTGTAATAAGTTGGTTTGCTAATTTACCAGGTTCTATATGGCAATCTCTTTGTAGTGTAGTAGGTAATTTAGTACAATGGGGAAATAATATGATACAAAGTGGTGCTTCAGCTGCTTCAGGGTTATTTAATTCAATTATAAATATTATTTCTGGATTACCAAGTCAGATGGGATCTATTGGCTCAAATATTGTTAAAGGAATATGGGATGGTATTACAGGAATGGCTTCATGGCTTAAAGATAAGGTTTCTGGATTTGTCAGTGGATTTGTAGGTGGAATTAAAGATGCACTTGGTATTCATTCTCCATCAAGACTTATGAGAGATTTAATAGGCAAAAATATAGTCAAAGGAATAGGTGTAGGTATAGAAGTTGAGACACCAAACCTTCAAAAAGATATTATTAGTAATATAGCTGGACTAACATCAAAAATGAAGACTGCTGTTAATTACGAAACATCAAAACTTTCAAGTAGTGTAATTGATTTTGGTAATAATTTTAATACTGGATCAAATATTGTTACAAATAATGAAAATGGTATAACCCAAAATATCACAATAACTCAACCAGTTAAATCTCCAAGTGAAACTGCTAGAGCAATAAGACGAGCAGGGAGGGAATTAGCTTTTGGATAAGTATAGTTTGAATATGAAATTAGAATGTGGTGAAGAGAATAATAAAAGGCTTTTAGAAATAAGTAGTGATTCTGAATATAAACTTCTTGAAGTAGAAGGTCTTGAAAGTTCAGATTATGATGTTAATATTTCAAGTAATTCGCAATATGATGGAGGAATTTTAGATAGTAAAAAGATATCATCTCGTAGTATTACTTTTTCAGCAGAGTATACTGGAAGAGATAATATATCAAAAGAGAGAGATGGGTTAATTTCATTTTTTAACCCTAAAAAGACTGGGGTACTTATTGTAGACTGCGGAAGTGGAGCTCGTAAAATTTCTTATGAGGTTGAAAGTTTTAAAATAAAACAATCAAATATAAATGATCCATTAGGTTTTTTAGTTACACTAATTTGTCCTGATCCATATTTTGAAGATATAAATGATTTACAAGAAATTATTGCAGTTTGGTCTGGTGGGTTAGAATTTGATTTTTCCTTACCATTGTCATTTAAGACAAGAAATTCTGGAGAAAGTGGGGGAGTTTCAAAAGAAGTAATAGTTGGAGGACATGTTGAAACACCATTGGAAATAGAATTCGAAGGACCAGCAGAGCAGCCCAAGGTAACTAATGTAACTACAGGAGAATTTATTACAGTAAATCAAACACTTAAAGAGAATGAAATATTATATATTAATACTGCTTATGGCAATAAAAAAGTTAAAATAATTACTAATAAAGGAGAAAAAAATGCGTTTAATTATATTGATTTAAACTCAACCTTTTTTAGTTTAATTCCTGGAAAAAACACAATTGAGTATACAAATAGTAACGCAACTTTAACTGAACAAAATGTATGTATAAAATATAAAAATAAATATTTAGGAATCTAGGAGGTGACAGTATGGAATATAGTGGCTTTTTTAATGGAAGCTATAAATATGGACAGGAAGAATTTAGTAGGTATTATGAAAATATCTATTCCAATGGAGTGAGCTTTGATGATGATAGTCATATGACTCTAAAAGTAACTAATGATGGTTCTCAATTAAAGGTAGCATCAGGATTTGCTATTATAAAAGGATACTATTTTTATAACAAAGAAACAAAAGTTTTAAATATATCTAAGCCAATGACTGGAAAGAGAATAGATAGAATTGTAATAAAATTAAATTCAACAGTAGGTAGTAGTTCTATGAGTATAGAATTAAAGGCTGGATCTGATGCAAAAGCACCTGACCTTATAAGAAGTAACAATGTTTATGAATTGTCTTTAGCTAGTGTAACTATTGATAGTATAGGAAATATAACAGTTGTAGATGAAAGAATGGATGATAGTCTTTGTGGTGGAATAAGGCCAAGAAATGTATCAGCATATAATGATATGATAGCTAAAATGGATGATGATTTTAAGAACTGGATGAATAAAACACAAAATAAGGCAAGAGAAATATATATACAAGGCAATAAGCCAGAAGAAAGTGTGAGTGGTTCTATATGGATACAAATATCAGCAACATAAGAATATTTGATAAAGATATTAATTTTTTAGGAGAAGTGGATGATTTCACTTCTCTTTTCTTTATAAGAAAATGGGATACTTATGGTGAATTTGAGTTCCATCTTAATAAAATTGATAGAGATTTAATAAAAAAAGGCAATATTATTATGATTGATAATGATGGGAATAAGGCTGGAATAATAGAATATATAGAAATAGATGAAGAAAATGGTCAAGATATAAAAGTCAAAGGATATAGTTTGTTGTATATGCTTACATTTAGGCTTACAATTCCTCCCGCAAACTGTCATAATCAAAATTTTAGTAATCTTGCAGTTGGAGAAATTTTAAATACATTAGTAAAAGTTAATTCGATTAATACTTCAGAAGAGAGAATTATTGATAACTTAATAATAGAAAATATAGATTCAAATATAACAAAAGAGTCAAAAAATATAATTAAAGCTTTTGAGACAAGATATGCAAATCTATGTGACGAATTAACAAAGTTATGTAAAACTAATGGATTAGGAATTACAATAGATTTAGATTATATAGGGAAAAGATTTATATTCAAGGTACTAGAAGGTAGAGATTTAAGTGTAACTCAAAGAGAAAATTCTCCAGCAATCTTTTCAGTTGAGTATGATAATGTGAAGAAACAAAATTATATTGAAAGTAATGTTGGGTATAAAAGTTGTGCATATATAGCTCCAAATAAATCAGCAGAAGAAAAGGATATTATTATAATTCATGATGAAATTAAGGGAATAGATAGAAGGGAAATAGTTATTGATGCTAGCAATTCAGCATTTAAAGATCAGCTTGGAACTTTGGGAGAACAAAAACTAGATGAAAAGAAAGCAATACAATCTTATGAGTGTGAAGTTGACCCAATTGGATATAAAGATATATGGGATTTAGGAGATATAGTAACTACTGTAAGCAAAAAGTATGAGTTTAAATTTGATAATAGGGTTAGTGAAGTTAAAGAAATATATGAGTCAAAGACAATAAAAATAGAACCAACTTTTGGGAGTGTTCAGTTAACAGTACTAGACATAATAAATAATGAAGATACTAAAGATTTAAAAGTGAGTAATTAGTGAACTTTAGTACAAACAATTTGGGTATGACTTATCTTAAAAATGTATATGAGTAATATAGAAAGGGTGGTAATTATGTCAATAAAAAAAGGTATATATAAATATAATACAGGTGAAAAAGATTCAAATGGAAATGAAATATTTGATGATATATATTTTAAGACGTTTGCAAACTTAGTAGAAGAAGATGAAAATCATAGATTTACATCAGATAAGGAAAAAGGAATATGGAACGGAAAGGCTAGTACAGATGTTGTAACACAAACAGTAAATGGATTAATGAGTATAGGAGATAAAAAGAAGTTAGATGGAGTTCAAGCAGGAGCAAATGCATATGTACATCCAAGCAGTCATGCAGCAATAATGATAGTAGAAGATACAAATAATAGGTTTGTGACAGATACAGAAAAGGCAACATGGAATGGAAAAGCAAGTATAGATGTTGTAACACAAACAGCAAATGGATTAATGGCTGCAGTAGACAAAAAAAAATTAGACGGAGTTCAAGCAGGAGCGAATGCATATGTGCATCCAAGTAGTCATCCAGCAACAATGATAGTGGAGGATACAAATCACAAGTTTGTAACAGATACAGAAAAAGCAACATGGAATAACAAAGTGGATAAAAAAGGACTTTTGAATTTAGTATACCCTATGGGTTCAATTTACATGAGTATTAACAATGTAAGTCCATCAACATTTTTAGGAGGAACATGGGTGACTTGGGGAATTGGAAGAGTTCCAATTGGAATTGATGCTTCTCAAGCAGAATTTAGCACTGCAGAAAAGACAGGAGGAGAAAAGAATCATACATTAGCTATTAATGAAATACCTTCACACAATCATACAGATGGTACCTATGATAGATTAATGAAAAAATCTGGTATAAACACTATTACTTCAGCATCAGTTGATAATGATCCTGGATCAGGAGATGAAGTTGATCTTTATTTTAGTGGACGTATTCTTCCAGCAGGAGGAGGTCTGGCTCATAATAATTTACAACCATATATTACTTGTTATATGTGGAAAAGAACAGCATAGTAGTAATTAAGTTAAAGTAGGTGGATGCTATAGAAAAAATAAACACAATAAAAATATTAATATCTAGTATAGGAGCATTTTTAAGTGCTAAACTTGGAATACTGTATATAATGATACCACTTCTTATGGTAGTTATGATAGTTGATTATTTAACGGGGATGCTGTCAGCTAAAAAAGAGAGAAAAACAAATAGTAAAACTGGTATGTGGGGAATAATAAAAAAGTTACTATATGGAGTAGAAATAGCAGTAGCTATGATAGTAGATTGGACAATAATCAATCTAGCAAATGGTTTAGGAATAAGTATAAAAGTTACAACATTTTTTGGATTATTGGTAACCATATGGTTAGTAATAAATGAAATTGTCTCTATATTAGAAAATCTAACTAGATTAGATGTTCCATTACCAAGTTTTTTAGTGAAAGTTGTTTCCAATTTCAAAATTGTAATAGAAAGCAATGGAGAGAAAATGGTTGAAGCTATGAAAATGGAAGATAAAGGGCAACCTTAAGGTTGTCCTTTCATTAATAATGGGGGATTTTATGTTTATAAATAAAGAATTTATAAGTTCGAGAAATTGTTATAATGGTCAAAATAATCCTAAATATATAGTTAATCATGAAACAGATAATTATGATGAAGGAGCTGGAGCAAGAAAGCATGCTATGGCTCAATATGATGGAAATATTGGAGAAGCAAGTGTTCATTATTATGTAGATGATAAAGAAATCTATCAGTGTTTGGAATTAGAGGATGGTGCTTGGGCTGTTGGAGATAGTGGAAACAAAGGGATAATTACTAATAGAAATTCTATTAATATTGAAATATGTGTAAATCCAGATAGTGATTTCTATATAGCTAGGAAAAATGCTGCATGGCTAAATAGTTATTTGCTAAATTGTTATAATTTTAGTGTAGATATGGTTAAAACACATTATGATGCTACAGGCAAAATATGTCCAAGGCAAATGATAAATGATCCTAAGTTATGGAATGAATTTTTGTGTTTTATAGAACCTAGTAAAGAGTTTAATACTTTAAATAATTTTAGTTTATCTCTATTGGATAAAGGAAAATTATTTGTAGGAAATAGGTGTAAGGAACTTCAAGAAAAACTAATTAGTAAAGGATATAATTGTGGAGGATACGGTGCTGATGGTATTTTTGGAGAAGGAACACTTTATTCATTATTAAAATTTCAAAAAGACAATGGACTAGAGTCTGATGGTTTAGCAGGAGAAAGGACATTTAACGTGTTAGATACTCATTTAGTAAATTTCTATGGAAATAATGATATTGTTAGAGAATTACAAGAGGAGTTTAACAAACAGGGATTTGGACCTGTAATAGTTGATGGAATTCTAGGAGAAAAAACATTAAGTCATTGTCCAATTGTTTCAGAGGGAGCAAAAGGAAATATAACATCATGCATACAAAAAATGATTAATATATTAGGATACAATGTCAACGTAGATGGATGCTTTGGTGAAGAAACAAAAAATGCTATAATTGATATTCAGAAAAAAAATAATCTAATTGGAGATGGAATTGTTGGTGAAAATACTTGGGGGATTATATTAAAGTAGAAAAAGGATATTATATAAAAGTATGTTATAACATATAATATTTATAAAGTTTATGTGTTAAGGTGGCGATTTTTTGGAGATTTATACAATTGGGCATTCAAATTATACAATTGAAAGGTTAATTGATATGCTTAATAGACATAAAATTAATTGTGTTGTTGATATTAGAGGAATTCCTTATTCAAAATATAATATTCAATTTGATTTAGAAACAATAAAATATTTATTAAATAAGTCAGGATTTATATATATTTATATGGGAAAAGAATTTGGAGCAAATAGGATGAGTAGAATTTCATATAACGATGAAGGATATGCAGATTTTGAAAAAGTGATTAAAGAGGATGAATTTAGTAATGGAATAGAACGGCTAGAAAATGGATTGAAAAAGGGATATAAAATTGCTTTGCTTGGAGCCATGCAAGATCCAATAAGATGTCATAGAAGCATTTTAGTTGGAAGAACTCTTAGAGATTATGGATTTAATGTAAAACATATAATAGACGATTATTCAACAAAATCACAAAAGGATATAGAAGAAAGTTTATTAGATAAATACTTTCAAAATAGAAGACAGATCAGTATAGAATCAATTCTTGGTAATGAAATGAAAGAAATAGATATGATTATTAAAGCTTATGAAATTGCTAATAAGGAAATTGGATATAGAGTAGAAAATTTGAAATAATATTCTGTCAGATTAAGAATTTAGATATTTTATGGTATAATATCCTTACCATAGAAAATAATAACTTTTGATTTGGTTATTTCAGAAAAGAGGCTATTTAAAATGCTTATAAGGAAAAACGTATTGAGACTAGCTGTTCCTATAATGGTTGAGCAAACTTTTGTTATGCTCCTAGGTGTGTTTAATACCATGATGGCTGGTCATATTGGAGAAGAAGCTGTTTCAGCTATTGGAATGGTTGATTCACTTAATAACATATTTATATCTTTCTTTGCAGCTTTGTCTGTTGGAGCTACAGTTGTAGTTGCCCAGCATATTGGAAAAGAAGATACAAAAAAGGCTAATGAAACAGTTAAACAAGCACTTCTGTCAGGTTTAATTATATCTTCACTAATAACACTATTTATGTGGATATTTAGAGTATGGATTATTAATTCATTTTATGGACAAGCAACAGAATTAGTAAAATTAGATGCTAAGATATATATTGAGTATACATTAATGACGTATCCATTTATAGCTGTAGAGCAAATTGCAAATGGAATCTTAAGAGGTTCTGGAGATACAAAAACTCCAATGATAATAACTATCTTTATGAATATTATAAATCTATTTTTAGGATATATTTTTATATATGGAATTAACTTAAATAATATAGGTATTAATTTTAGTACTCCTTCATTTGGTATTAGTGGTGCAGCAATTGCGATAGCTATTGCAAGGTTAGTTGGAACCATAGTTATAATATCTAACTTAATTAGGGGAAGTAAAAATATAAAGCTTAGAAAAGTAATTCCCTTCAAATTTGATTTTAAGATTCAAAAAGAAATATTTGGTATCGGTATTCCTGCAGGAGTAGAGCAATTGTTGTTTAATGCAGGTAAATTTATTGTGCAAGTTTTCATAGTAACTATGGGGACTGCTTCAATAGCTTCAAACACAATTGGAATGTCTATTTGTCAAATTCCAAATGTGTTAGGTAATTCTTTAGCTATTGCTGCAACTACTTTAGTTGGTCAATATGTAGGAAGAAATGATATTAAAGGTGCAAAGAGCACATTGATTTACTTATGTAAGTTTGCTACAGTGTTTATGGTGATAATAGGAGTTATATGTATGCCTCTTGCACCATATTTAGCGAATTTATATACTGATAACCAAGATGTTATATCACTTTCTGCAATTTTAATTAGAGCAAATGGGATAGCAATGGTTATCTGGCCAATATCCTTTGTTTTTTCAGCAGGGCTTAAAGGGGCTGGAGATACAAGGTATACAATGTGTACAGCAATAATTGGAATGTGGCTATTCAGAATTCTTGTGGGATATTTTCTAGGTGTTATTTTAAAGCTAGGAGTATTAGGAATTTGGATAGGAATGTTTAGTGATTGGTTAGTTAGAGGGTGTTTGTATACATTAAGATTAAGAGGAACAAAGTGGCTTAAACATAGAATTGTATAATAATATATTAAAGGTGGCGTAACTTGGAGGTTTTGCCACCTTTTTGAACAAAATTAATTAAATTTTATCATGAAATGTTCTATTAATAACATCAAGTTGTTGTTCATGAGTTAATTTTATAAAGTTAACTGCATATCCAGAAACTCTAATTGTTAATTGTGGATATAATTCTGGATGTTCCATAGCATCTAATAAAGTTTCTCTACTAAATACATTAACATTTAAGTGATGTGCATCTTGAACAAAATATCCATCCATAAGATTGCTTAAATTGGCAATTCTGTCTTCAGGAGATTTTCCAAGAGCATCAGGTATTATGGAAAAAGTATTGGAAATACCATCTTGTGAATGCTCATAAGGTAATTTAGCAACTGAATTTAAGGATGCCAATGAGCCACTAGTATCTCTTCCGTGCATTGGATTAGCACCTGGTGCAAATGGTTGACCTGCTTTTCTTCCACATGGAGTGCTTCCAGTTTTCTTACCATATACTACATTAGAAGTTATAGTTAATACTGATTGAGTATGGAATGCATTTCTATAAGTTTTATTTTTTCTTATTTTATTCATCATATTCTTAACTAGGAATATAGCTATATCATCTACTCTATCATCATCATTACCGTATTTAGGAAAATCTCCTTCAATTTCAAAATCAATAGCTACTCCTTCATCATTTCTAATTGGTTTAACTTTAGCATATTTAATAGCTGAAAGTGAGTCTGCACAAACTGAAAGTCCTGCAATACCACAAGCCATTGTTCTAAATACATCTCTATCATGTAGAGCCATTTGTAAGCTTTCGTAGGAATATTTATCATGCATATAGTGAATTACGTTAAGAGTATTAACATATAATTTAGCTAACCAATCTGTCATAGCATCAAATTTATCCATTACTTCATCATAATCAAGATATTCAGATGTTATTTTTGCTGTTTTTGGACCAACCTGAACACCAGATTTTTCATCAATACCTCCATTAATTGTGTATAGAAGAGTTTTGGCAAGGTTAACTCTAGCACCAAAGAATTGCATTTGTTTACCAACTCTCATAGCCGATACACAACAAGCTATAGCATAATCATCTCCCCAATAAGGAGCCATTAAGTCATCATTTTCATATTGAACGGAACTTGTATCAATTGAGATTTTTGAGCAAAAATCTTTAAATCCTTGAGGTAATCTTGTTGACCAAAGTACAGTTAAATTTGGTTCTGGTGAAGGTCCTAAGGTATAAAGTGTGTTAAGAATTCTGAATGAATTTTTAGTGACTAAAGTTCTTCCATCTATACCCATACCACCAATGGATTCAGTAACCCATGTAGGGTCACCTGAGAATAAATCATTATATTCTGGAGTTCTTAAAAATTTAACTAATCTTAATTTCATTACAAAATGATCTATAATTTCTTGTGCTTCATCTTCTGTTATTATTCCATTTTTTAAATCTCTTTCAATATATATATCTAGGAATGTTGAAGTTCTTCCGATTGACATAGCAGCACCATTTTGTTGTTTAATTGATCCTAAATACCCAAAGTATAACCACTGTACAGCTTCTTTTGCATTAGAGGCCGGTATAGAAATGTCAAAACCATAAACTTTGGCCATTTCTTTTAGTTCTTTAAGAGCAACAATTTGATCAGAAATTTCTTCTCTAAGTCTAATAATTTCTTCGTCTATAGTGCTAACTTCTAAAGATTTCTTTTGTTTTTGCTTATCTTCAATTAATCTGTCTACACCATAAAGAGCAACTCTTCTATAATCTCCAATTATTCGTCCTCTTCCATAAGCATCAGGAAGTCCAGTTATTATTCCATATTTTCTAGCTAATTTCATTTCATCTGTATAAGCATCAAAAACACCTTGATTATGAGTTTTTCTATATTTAGAGAAAATTTTAGATATATTTTCATCGACTTCATATCCATAAGATTTTGCAGCGTTTTCAGCCATTCTTATACCACCATGAGGCATAACAGCTCTTTTAAGAGGGGCATCTGTTTGAACACCAACAATTGTTTCTAAATCTTTATTTATATATCCAGCTTTAAATTCGTTAATACCTGATACTGTTTCTGTATCTACATCTAAGACGCCACCATTAATTCTTTCTTTTTCTAATAATTCACAAACTTCATTCCAAAGCTTTTTAGTATTTTCAGTAGCGTCTTTCAAGAAGCTAGAATCACCAGTATAAGGAGTATAATTTTTTTGTATAAAATTTCTAACATCAATTTCTGATGACCATGTGCCATCATTAAAGTTAAACCATTCTTTTTTCATAACAATTCCCTCTTTCGCTAAATTTTTAACAGCTAACTATTAATTGATATTAATTAATAATAATTATTAATTAGCTTCTTTATCATAATGTACCATTAATATGGAGAAAAGGCAAGAAAAAATTTTTATGCAAAAATTAAAATTGAAAAAAAGAAGTTTAAGTGGTATCATTAATAAGTAAAAATCATATAGACAGTTCGTTAGACCATCCTGTCTCTAAAAAAAACTAGGCAAAATAATATAACTATAATTGAAGTTTAGTTTATTTTATTATGTCTATTTTGGCATTATAAAATAAACTTTTTTTATTGAAAATGTTATATATATTTACATTAGAGGAGAAATATTATGTTTATAATAAAAAGCGAAGTGCAATTTGATATGGCACATTATTTAAGTGGATATGAAGGGAAATGCTCAAATATTCATGGGCACAGATACAGGCTAATTGTTAAGTTGAAATCAGATATATTACATAAAGAAGGGCAGTTAAGAGGAATGGTAGATGATTTTTCAAATTTTAAGTCATCACTTAAAGAAATTGAAGAAACATTTGATCATAAGTTAGTAATTGAAAATAATGAGGAAGGAAAAGAGTTAATAGAAAAATTGGAAGATCTTCCTATGGATTTTGACATATATACAGTGGAATATAGACCAACAGCAGAAGAGATGTCAAGGGACATATTTTACAGATTGAAGGAAATGGGGCTTCCTGTATATGAAGTAGAATTGTTTGAAACACCAAATAATAGTTGTATTTATATGGAGGATTAATAATGTTTAATGTAGTTGAAAAGTTTTTATCCATAGATGGAGAAGGGCCAACTTCAGGAGAACTTGCAACATTTATAAGATTTCAAGGTTGCAATTTAAGATGTTCTTGGTGTGATACTAAGTATTCATGGGAAAAAGAAAGTTCAAACGAGAAACTAAGTGCTAAAGAAATTTATGAATTTATAAAAGAAATGAAAAGTAAAAATGTTACATTAACAGGTGGAGAACCGTTAATTCAAAATGGAATAGATGAATTACTTGAATTATTAAATTCTGATAATGAATTAATTATACATATAGAAACAAATGGATCAGTAGATATAAAACCATTTAAAGAGAAATATAGCAATATAATATTTATAGTTGATTATAAACTTCCACTTAGCAAAATGACGACTTTAATGAGTTTAAATAATTTAGATTCAGTTGATGGAAAGGATGTATATAAATTTGTTATTGGAAGTAATGAAGATTTAAATGTAGCTTATGATATTATAATTAAGTATGATTTAGTTTCAAAATGTTTGGTTTATTTTAGTCCTGTACTTGGAAAGATAGAATTAGAAGATATAGTTGAATTTATAAAAGAAAGAAATTTAAATGGAGTAAGATTACAAGTTCAACTTCATAAAATTATTTGGGATAAGGAAAAGAGGGGCGTATAACATGAGTAAGAAGATAGATACTGAAAAAATTCAAGAATGCATTAGAGAAATATTAATTGCTCTAGGTGATGATCCTAATCGAGAAGGACTTATTGATACTCCAAAAAGAGTAGCAAAAATGTATGAAGAAGTTTTTGAAGGTATGAATTATTCAAATAAAGAAATAGCAGAAATGTTTGGAACTACCTTTGAGGAAGAAGAGTATGGAAGTGAAAGTCATAAAAATCTAGTTGTAGTTAGAGATATAAAAATACACAGTTATTGTGAACATCACTTAGCACTTATGTATAATATGAATGTTACAGTTGTTTACAAACCTAAAAAGAAGATAATAGGATTAAGTAAGATAGCCAGAATTGCAGATATGGTTGGAAGAAGACTGCAATTACAAGAACGTATAGGTAAAGATATAGCAGAGATAATAACTATTGTTACAGAAAGTGATGATGTTGGAGTTTTAATAACTGGTGAACATAGTTGTATGACTTCTCGTGGAATAAAAAAAACAGGTACTCTAACTACCACAACAACATTTACTGGAGAGTTTGAGAAAAATGATGCATTAAGGCATGAAGCTTTATTAATAATGAAATAAGAGGTGAATTTTAAATGGCAAAAAAAGCGGTAGTAGTATTTAGTGGGGGACAGGACTCTACAACATGTTTATTTTGGGCGATGAAAGAATTTGATGAGGTTATAGCCGTAACTTTTAATTATAATCAAAAACATAAAAAAGAAATAGAGTGTGCTACAGAAATAGCAAAGGAATTGGGGGTTGAACATCATATTCTAGATATGGAATTACTTAATCAATTAGCACCTAATGCTTTAACTAGAGATGATATTAAGATTGAAGCAGGAAAAGATGGAGGATTACCTTCAACTTTTGTAGAAGGAAGAAATATGTTATTCCTAACCTTTGCTGGTGTACTTGCCAAAGTTAAGGGGGCAAAGCACATTATTACAGGAGTATGTGAAACGGATTTTAGTGGGTACCCTGATTGTAGAGATGTATTTATAAAATCACTTAATGTAACATTAAATTTAGCTATGGATTATAGTTTTGTTATTCATACTCCATTAATGTGGATAGACAAAGCACAAACTTGGGAGATGGCAGATAGTTTTGGAAAACTTGATTATGTAAGAAATAAAACACTTACTTGTTACAATGGAATTGTAGGAGATGGATGTGGGGAATGTCCTGCATGTATTCTTAGAAGAAGAGGGCTTGAACAATACTTAAATAGCAAAGGGGAGAACAAATAATGAGTGGAAGAAATAAAGAAGAATTAGATGGAATAACTCTATTAGGAAATCAAGGAACAAAATACAACTATGGATATGATCCAGATGTATTAGAAGTATTTGATAATAAACATCCAGGAAATGATTATTTTGTAAAGTTCAATTGCCCAGAGTTTACAAGTCTTTGTCCAATTACAGGACAACCTGATTTTGCAACTATTTATATAAGTTATATACCAGGAGAAAAGATGGTTGAAAGTAAATCTTTAAAGTTATATCTATTTAGTTTTAGAAATCATGGAGATTTTCATGAAGATTGTATGAATATAATTATGAAGGATTTAATAAAGTTAATGGAGCCTAAATACATAGAAGTATGGGGGAAATTTACTCCAAGAGGTGGAATAAGTATAGATCCATATTGCAACTATGGAATAAGAGGAACAAGATATGAAAAAATCGCTGAACATAGAATGATGAACCATGATTTATATCCAGAAAAAGTAGATAATAGATAGTTAATAATATAGAAATTTTAATATATATGTTGTGAATTTTGATTGTAAATTGCAACATATATATTTTTTTTAGAATAAATTAGTGTATTTTCGTGAAAACTAAATTTAGTCTATTTTTTAGGAGGTTTTGCAATGTTTAGAAGTAAAGACTTATATATGAAAAACATTTATGACTTCAACGGAAAAAAATTAGGGGTATCAAGAACCATATATATCGATTTTTATAGGGGGAAGGTATTAGGTCTTGGATTTAATAGTTATAGTGTTAAAGGAAAAAGAAATTTCATTGATGTAAAAGATATAATTCTTATTGATGATGATATTTTAGTTAAGGGGGCAACAAAGGGTCAAGGACTTAAATTTTCTGATATAAAGGATATGGAGGTTATTGATAGATTAGGAAATAGTAAAGGTGTAGTAGAAGACGTACTTATAAATGAAGAAAATTTTAAAATTCAAGGATTAATTATTAGTCCTAGCATTGTAGATAGGATGTTAAGAGGTAAAGAAGTAATTCTAATTAAGAATTCTGTCCTTGGAGAAGATTATATTTTATATTTAGGAGAGCCTAATGTAGTACTAAAAAATATTCCTCATGAAATAAGCAAAAATGAATATTTTAAAAAAGCATAGAAGATTTTTTGGAAACTTAATATTTTTATTTATAGGTGTCTTATTTATAGTGTTATATCTGTTTATTAATGAATTTAAGGAAACTGTAAATATTATTTTGATATCATATCTTATTGCATATATTTTAGTACCTATTAGAAATAGAATAAGAGATAGATTAAAAATAAAAAACAGAATAGTTTCTTTGATATTAATTCTATTTTTAATGATTTTATTTATTGTATCTTTAGTTCTGTTGATTCCAGCAGTATTTAAAGAAATAGATAATTTGGAGCCAGTGATAAAAAAAATTACTATATTTTTAGAAGAAAATATAGAGAACTCTAAACATCTGAATTTAGGGTTTGCAAAATTTTTATATGATGAAATAAAACAAGGAATGGTGGAATTTGGAGATGTATTGTCTACAAAATTGGTAGATAATATAATATCAATTAGTGAACATATGTTATCTATGGCAGTAATTCCGGTTGTAACATATTATTTTCTAGCAGATAATAAAGAGATAAATGGAAAATTTTTAAATTTAGTTCCATTAGAAAAAAGAAAAATAACTAAAGTAATAACTTCAGATATCAATAAACTATTAAGTAGATATATTGGTAGTCAGTTAATATTATCAGTAATTGTAACAGGGATTACTTTCATTATGTTGTTAATACTTAAAGTGAAATTTTCAATAGCATTATCCATATTAAATGGTATATTAAATATTATTCCATACTTTGGCCCTATTTTTGGAGCAATACCAATAATTTTTATAGCTTTATTAGATTCTCCAACTAAGGGACTGTGGACAGGAATAGGAATATTTTTATTACAGCAGATAGAAGGAAATATATTATCACCTAAAATAACAGGAGATAGCATAAATATACATCCTTTAATGATTATTATTTTACTAATTATAGGAGAAAATTTTGGAGGATTTGTTGGAATGCTTATAATTGTACCTATTGGAGTAATAATTAAAGTGATTTGGGAAGATATAAATTATTATATATTTTGACCAAATTTATATATAAGTATAAAAATATTGACATACTATTAAAGTTAAAATATAATTTTATTAAATAAATATTAAGTGTTGATAAGGATAAGTAGATGTATTATTACTATTTAGAGAGAAAGTGGTTGGTGAAAACTTTTTAGAATATATTTCGAAGCTACCTTGGAGCTATAAATTTCTAAGAGATGTGTTATTTTACACATAATTAGGGTGGTACCGCGGAAGTACAGCTTTCGTCCCTTGGTTTGGGATGAAGGCTTTTTTATTTATATTATATATTGGAGGAATAGAAAATGAAAAATATAGGGACTAATGAATTAAGAGAAGAATTTTTAAAGTTCTTTGAAAGTAAAGAACATTTAAGAATGAATAGTTTTTCTCTTGTTCCAAAAAATGATAAAAGTTTATTGTTAATAAATGCTGGTATGGCTCCTCTTAAGCCATACTTTACAGGGTTACAAGAGCCACCAAAAAAGAGGGTTACTACATGTCAAAAGTGTATAAGAACTGGAGATATAGAAAATGTGGGAAAAACATCAAGACATGGAACGTTCTTTGAGATGCTTGGAAATTTTTCTTTTGGAGATTATTTTAAAGAAGAAATAATTCCTTGGGCATGGGAGTTTATTACCAAAGTCCTAGAAATCCCTAAAGATAAACTATATGTAACTATTTATTTAGACGATGATGAAGCATTTGAAATTTGGAAAAATAAGACTGATGTTAGTACAGAAAGAATTTTTAGGCTTGGAAAAGATGATAATTTTTGGGAAATCGGAGTAGGCCCATGTGGACCATGTACAGAAATTCACTTTGATAGAGGTGATGGGACAATAAAAAATGTAGATGATTTCTTAAAGGCAGCTGATGAAGACAGAGTTGTTGAATTTTGGAATTTAGTATTTACTCAATTTGATAAAGATGAAGATGGAAATTATAATAAGTTAACTAATCCTAATATAGATACAGGAATGGGACTTGAAAGAATTGCAACAATAATGCAAGGTGTTGATAATATATTTGAAATAGACACTGTAAAGAATATTTTAGCAAAGGTGTCTAGTCTTTCAGGGGTTAAATATGGAGAAGATAAAGATAAGGATATTTCATTAAGAATAATAACTGACCATGTTAAAGGTGTAACTATGCTTATTTCGGATGGTGTAGGACCAAGCAATGAAGGAAGAGGTTATGTTCTTAGAAGATTACTTAGAAGAGCTGCAAGACATGGAAGACTTCTTGGTATTAAAGGATTATTCTTAACAGAAATAGTTGATGAAGTAGTAAAAAACTATGGAGGGGCTTATCCAGAACTTAAAGAAAGCCAAGAATATATAGAAAAAATAGTATCATTAGAAGAAGAAAGATTTAATGAAACTATAGATTCAGGTATGAATATACTTTTAGGGTATATTGATGAAATAATAAAAGAAACGAAGAATACTTTATCTGGGGATAAAGCATTTAAATTGTATGATACATTTGGATTTCCTTATGAATTGACAGAAGAAATTTGTGAAGAAAAGGGACTAAAAGTTGACAGAGAAAACTTTAATAAAGAAATGGAGGAGCAAAGAACAAGAGCTAGAAATGCTAGAGGAGAATCTTCCTATATGGGTAGTGAAGAATTAGCAATAAATAAGATAGATGCATCTATTACAAGTGAATTTATAGGATATGGTGCATTTGAGGGAGACGGAAAAGTTTTAGTTCTAGCTAATGAAACTGAGTTTGTAAATAGTTTAAGTGCTGGAGAAAATGGATTTGTATTAACTAATAAAACTCCATTTTATGCTGAAATGGGTGGTCAAGTAGGTGATGATGGGGTAATTACATCAAAAGGATTAGTAGTAGAAGTATATAATACTAAAAAAAATGTAGGTGGAAAGACTATACATTATGTTAAAGTTTTAGAAGGAATTATTAGTCAAGGTGATGAGGTTACTCTTAAAGTAGATAGAGTAAGAAGAAATAGCATAAATAAGAATCATACAGCAACACATATGTTACATGAAGCATTAAAGGAAGTTGTTGGAGAACATGTAAATCAAGCAGGATCTTATGTTGATGATGAAAGATTAAGATTTGACTTTACTCATTTCCAAGGGCTATCATTAGAAGAGTTAGATAAAGTTGAAGCATTGGTTAATGAAAAGATTATGGAAGTTTATGATGTTGAAACTAATCTCATGACATTAGATGAAGCAAGAGAAAGTGGAGCTATGGCTTTATTTGATGACAAGTATGGAGATAAGGTAAGAGTTGTTTCAGTGGGAGAGTTCTCAAAAGAATTATGTGGTGGAACTCATGTAAGAAATTCAGGAGAAATAGGATTATTTAAAATAATTGGAGAATCTGGAGTTGCTGCTGGGACTAGAAGAATAGAAGCAGTAACAGGATTTAATGCTATTAGATTTGTAGAAGAAAAAGAAAATATTTTAAAAGATGCATGTCATGCTTTAAAATGCAACGAAAAGGACATAATAAATAAAATAGTAGCACAAAATTCAGAGATTAAGGAAAAAGAAAAAGAAATTACAGAATTAAAGAGTAAACTAACAAGTGGAGTTGAAGATGATATACTAAAGTCACTTAAGAATATAAATGGTGTAAATGCAATTTCTTATGCTTTAGAAGATGTTGATGCAAATGCGTTAAGAGATCTAGCTGATAAGCTTCGTGATAAAATAGGAACAGGAATTGTTGTATTAATAAGTAAGACTTCAGGAAAAGTTAATTTAGTAGCAATGGCAACTAAGGATTGTTTATCATCTGGAGTTCATTGTGGTAAGATAATTAAGGAAGTAGCATCTATAGTTGGAGGAAGTGGTGGCGGAAGGCCAGATATGGCTCAAGCTGGAGGAAAGGATCCTGAAAAAATAAATGAAGCAACAGAAAAGGTATATGAAATACTTAATTCTTTAGCAAAATAGTATACATTTAGTAAAATGTAGAGTATAATTAAAACAAGTATAGATAAATTAACATAAGGATATACTAAAAGTAATAGTTATATTCCTTAACAATTTTGTAAGGGGGTGAGCTGCAAAAGTTGCAGCAGGATTATGAGTAACAATATTGAACAAACAATGCAATTTGATGTATCTAAAAATAAAGAAGCGTTAACAAAGGTAATATTAACAGAGGTCTATGATTCTTTACAGAAGAAAGGGTATAATCCCATAAATCAACTTGTTGGATATCTAATTTCTGGAGACCCTACTTACATTACAAACTATAACGGAGCAAGAGCTTTAGTAAGGAAACTTGAAAGAGATGAAATCCTTGAAGAAGTAATAAAATCTTATTTAGAGATAAAGTAAAGGGTGCCCGTTAAAAAGCGGGCACCCTTTAAATTTAAGTTTAGGAGTGCAAAATGAGAATACTAGGATTAGATGTAGGTCAAAAAACTATTGGAGTAGCTCTTTCAGATCCTTTAGGTTTTACAGCGCAAGGAATAACAACTATCAGAAGAGAAAGCAGAAAAAAGGATGTTGAAACTTTAAAAGAATTATGTTCGGAATATGAAGTTGAAACAATAGTTATAGGTCTTCCTAAAAATATGAATGGATCTATTGGATTTGCAGGAGAAAAAATAATTGAATTTTCTGAATTGGTTAAACAAGAAATAGATATCAAAATCGAATTTTGGGATGAAAGACTTACAACTGTAGCAGCTCATAGAGCAATGCTTGAAGCAGATTTATCAAGAGGAAAAAGAAAAAAAATTGTAGATAAAGTTGCTGCAACATATATACTTCAAGGATATTTGGACAGAATATCTAATATGAAGTGATAAAATTATTAATTGAAAATTATTATTGACAATTTAAGTATATAGTAATTAAAATGATTACAAAAGGAGCTAAGATATAAATGGTAAAAGAATTAGAATTTATATATTTATTAAATGAAGATGGTAAAGAAGAAAAAATGAAAGTCATAACATTCTTCAAAATTGAAGATTTAAATACAGAGTATGTGGTTGTTACACCAGCAGGTATAGATGTAGATGAAGCATATGTTTTAAAATTTATAAAAGATGAAGATGGAAATGAAAGTTATGTTACTATTGAAGATGAAAATGAATTTGATTTAGTTTCAGAAACTTATGAGTTATTAATGCAAGAGGATGTAGAATAATAGTAATTTCAAGCAAGTGAGGTGTTGTTGATGGGGAAGATTATCAGTATAGATTATGATATGCTTAAAGAAGAGTTAAAGAAAAAAGGATATAAACTAACTCCACAAAGAAGGTCAATTGTAGATACTATAGTAGATAGTGAAGGCAAACATTTAACAGCAGAAGAGATATATGATGAAGTTAAAAAAAAGTGTCCAGAAATAGGATTAGCAACAGTATATAGAACAATATTGTTACTAGAAGAAATAGGTGTAGTTAGTAGATTGCATTTAAATGATGGTTGTAGTAGATATGAGTTAGTTCACAGTGATGAGACTCATAGACATCATCATCTCGTATGTAGTGTTTGTAATAATGTTATAGAAGTTGAAGATGATCTTTTAGAAGAACTTGAAGCTAGAATTGAAAAAAACTATAATTTTAAGATTGTAGATCATTCTGTTAAGTTCTATGGGATTTGTAGTGAATGTAAAAAGGATGAATAAAGGGAAATCTTAATTAAAGTAAGAAATCCTTTGTTTATATAAAAATTAAATAAGGAGGGGAAATATGAGAACAGAAAGAGCGAAGGTTAAGATAATACCTCTTGGAGGATTGAGTGAAATCGGTAAAAACCTTACAGCTATTGAATTTAAGGATGATATAGTAGTAATAGACTGTGGCCTTAGATTCCCAGACGAAGATATGTTTGGAATAGATGTAGTAATTCCCGACGTCTCATATCTAATAAAAAATAAGGAAAAGATTAGAGGTATTTTTTTAACTCACGGACATGAGGACCATATAGGTGCGTTGCCTTATGTATTGAAACAATTAAATGTTCCTGTATATGGTACTAAGCTTACTCTAGGAATTGTTGAAACAAAGCTTAAGGAACACGGACTATTGGGATCAACTGAACTTATTGTAGTTAAGCCTAGAGATATTATAAAATTAAATATTGTTTCTGTTGAATTTATTAAAACAAGCCATTCAATTGCTGATTCGGTTGCAATAGCTATCCATACACCTTTGGGGGTAATATTGCACACAGGAGATTTTAAAATTGATTATACACCAATAGATGGTGTCTTGACTGATTTTGCAAGATTTGCAGAGTTGGGTAAAAAAGGTGTATTGGTTATGCTTGCAGATTCAACAAATGTTGAAAGACCAGGGTATACTATGTCAGAAAGAGTTGTTGGAGAAAGCTTTATGAAGTTATTCAATAAAGCTGAAGGAAGAATAATTGTTGCAACTTTTGCATCAAATGTTCATAGAATTCAACAAATTGTTGATGCGGCAGAAAATCATGGTAGAAAAGTTGCTGTATCAGGAAGAAGTATGGAAAATATAGTTCAAGTAGCTATGGAACTTGGTTATTTAGTAATGCAAGAAGGAACATTAATTGGCATTGATCAGGTGTCAAAGTATCCTAATAATAAGGTTGTACTAATTACTACAGGTAGTCAAGGAGAGCCAATGTCAGCTCTTGCTAGAATGGCAGCTTCTGAACATAAAAAAATTAACGTGCTTGAAGGAGATACCGTTATAATTTCAGCATCACCAATACCAGGAAATGAAAAGTTTGTTTCTAGAGTAATTAATCAATTGTTTAAAAAAGGGGCAGAAGTAATTTATGAATCTTTAGCAGAAGTTCATGTATCAGGGCATGCTTGTCAAGAAGAGCTGAAATTGATGCAAACTTTAGTAAAACCAAGATTTTTTATTCCTGTTCACGGGGAGTATAGACACTTAAAACAACATGCAGAACTTGCTTGTAAAGTAGGATTGCCTAATAAAAATTTTGTGTTAGCTGAAAATGGAGATGTAATTGAAGTTACTAGAAACTATATTAAAAAGAGTGGAACAGTAACTTCTGGTCAAGTTTTTGTTGATGGATTAGGGGTAGGAGATGTTGGACATATTGTATTAAGAGATAGAAAACATCTATCTCAAGATGGTATTCTAACTGTTGTTGTAACAATAGAAAGAGATACAGGTTCTGTAATAGCTGGCCCAGATATTATTTCTAGAGGATTTGTATATGTAAGAGAATCAGAAGGACTTATGGATGAATCAAGGGAAATAGTAAAAAATGTTCTTAGAGATTGTGAAGAAAGAAATATAACAGATTGGGCAACTTTAAAGGCAAACATGAGAGATGGGTTAAGAGAATTTTTATATGAGAAGACTAAGAGAAAACCAATGATATTACCAATTATAATGGAAATATAATTATGTTGACTTTTTTTGTATAAAAGTTTAGAATGAAAATGTTGTTGAAAATTGGATGAGAAAGTCATCCAATTTTATTTTGGAAAGAATTATTTATAGGTTTACATAAAAAGAAACCAAAATTTTGGAGGTAAGTAATGGAATTAGTTAAAAGAGAAGACATAAGAAATATAGCTATCATAGCTCACGTTGACCATGGTAAGACAACATTAGTGGATGCACTTTTAAGACAAAGTAATGTATTTAGATTAAACGAAAAAGTTGAAGAGAGGGTAATGGACTCTAATGATTTAGAAAAAGAAAGAGGAATTACAATTTTATCAAAAAACACTGCAGTAATGCATGATGGAGTAAAGATAAATATTATAGATACTCCAGGACATGCAGATTTTGGTGGGGAAGTTGAACGTGTGCTTAAGATGGTTGACTCTGTTTTACTTGTAGTTGACTCTTATGAAGGACCAATGCCTCAAACTAAGTTTGTTTTAAAGAAAGCATTAGAATTAGGATTAGAGCCAATTGTTGTAATAAACAAAATAGATAAACCAGATGCAAGACCAGAAGAAGTTATTGATGAAGTATTTGAGTTATTTATAGAACTTGGAGCTAATGATGAACAATTAGATTTTCCAATAATATATGCTTCAGCAAGAAATGGATTTGCAAGATATAATGTTGAAGATACAAATGAAGACATGCAACCATTGTTTGAAACAATATTGAAAAATGTCAATTGTCCAGAAGGTTATATAGATGCTCCATTACAAATGCTTGTTTCAACATTAGATTCAAATGCGTTTGTGGGTAAAATTGCAATAGGAAAAATTCATAGAGGTAAAGTTAAGAAAAATCAAACAGTTACATTAATTAGTAATGATGGAACAACAAAAAATTATAAGGTTACAAATTTGTTTACATATAATGGACTTAAAAGAGAAGAAACAGAAGAAGCGGCTTTTGGTGATATAGTGGCTTTAAGTGGTGCAACGGAAGCGAATATTGGAGATACAATTGCAGATTCAAGTGAACCAGAAGCGCTTCCATTTGTCCATATAGATGAACCTACATTAAGCATGAACTTTATGGTAAATGATTCGCCACTTGCTGGGCAAGAAGGAGAATTTATAACTTCAAGACATTTAAGAGATAGACTTATGCAAGAACTAGAAACAAATGTAAGTTTGAGAGTTAAAGAAATAACTCCAGATTGCTATGAAGTTTCAGGTAGGGGAGAATTACACTTATCTATACTTATTGAGACAATGAGAAGAGAGGGATATGAATTCCAAGTATCAAAAGCAAATGTTATATTTAAAGAGGAAAATGGTAAGAAGTTAGAACCTATTGAATATTTAACAATAGATGTTCCAGAAGAATTCATGGGACCTGTAATGGAAAAACTTGGGCCTAGAAAAGCAGAAATGGTAAATATGACATCAGCAGTAAATGGATATTCAAGACTTGAATTTAAAGTGCCTGCAAGAGGTCTTATAGGATTTAGAAATGAGTTTATGACAGATACAAAGGGTAACGGAATCATGAATCATGTGTTTGATAGCTATGGTCCATATAAAGGTGAAATTCCTACAAGAAGTAGAGGGTCAATAGTATCTTTTGAAGCTGGAGATGCTATAGCATATGGATTATTTAATGCTCAAGAAAGAGGATCATTATTTATAGGAGCAGGTGTTGCTGTATATGAAGGTATGATTGTAGGAGTATGTGGTAGAGCAGATGATTTAGACATAAATGTATGTAAAGGTAAGAAACTTACAAACACAAGATCATCAGGTGCAGACGATGCAGTAAAACTTGTTCCGCCAATAGTTATGTCTTTAGAAAATTCGCTTGAATTCATTAATAATGATGAGTTGGTAGAAGTTACTCCTTTAAATATAAGAATGAGGAAAAAAGTTTTAAATAGTGGAGATAGAAGAAGACTTATAAGTAGAAATAAAAAATAATTTGTTGTTTTTTGTAGCATAAAGTTATATTAAAATAAATTTTAGCTTTATAAACTCTTTAAATCGTATTATAATGAAGTAAATAGCCTTGGATGGCTATTTACTTTTATATTTAGGGGGTTTTTATGAAAAAAAGTAGTATAAAGGGAAAATTGTTTAAATTCATCATTGTTGTAATTGCAATTGTATTGGGACTAACTTATTATTATAAAAGTATAATAAGTCAACCATTAAAAATGAATAGCAATACAATAGAGATAGAGGTTGATGAAGGTGAATCTTTTAATTCTGTTTTAGAGAAGTTGGATAAGGCAGGAAACTTACGTAATAAATATATTGTAAAATTAAACTTAAAGTTAACAAATGAATCTGTTAATTTGTTTTCAGGGAAATATGAAGTAAGTAAGAATATTACATTAGAGGAGTTAGTTAAGACACTTCAAACTAAAGATTTAAGCAAAGATAAGGTAGCAGTATCCATTCCAGAAGGATATTCTATAGACAATATTGCTAAAAGGTTGGAAGAGAATGGACTATTTTCTAAGGATGAATTTATAAATGCTGTTAAGGCCTATAAAGCACCTAATTTTGTAAAAGTAGATTCTCGTAAAAAGTATAATTTAGAAGGATATTTATATCCAGATACATACTTTTTCCTTAAAGGAGTAACTCCTAATGAAGTAATTAATACAATGGTAACCAATTTTCAAGAGAAAATAAAGGAAATTGCAACAGAAAGTCAGAAACAAATAAATGATGCAGATATGGAAACTTTAATAACAAAAGCATCTCTTGTAGAGAAAGAAACTGTGTTAGATGATGAAAGACCTTTAGTTGCATCTGTAATAGAAAACAGATTAAAGACAGGAATGAAATTAGAATTTTGTTCTACAGTAAATTATGTTATTGGATATGAAGGAAAAGAATTATTAAAAGAGAGTGATACAAAAGTTAATTCTCCTTATAATACATATCAAAATAAAGGATTACCAATAGGACCTATAACAAATCCGGGTAAAAAATCTATTGTTGCAGCTTTGAATCCTGCTAAAACAGATTATTTATTTTTTGTATTGCTTAAAGGGCAAGATGGAAAACAACATTTTTCAAAAACTTTAGCAGAACATCAAAGTGTATCAAAGCAGCAAGGGTATAAATAAAATTAGGAGGAATGTATGAGCGGAATCAATTATGATTATATGGAAGAATATATTAGGGGGCTTATACCAGAAAGGAAAGGTACACTAAAAGAGATAGAAGATTTTGCAAGAGAAAATGGAGTGCCTATAGTACAAAGAGAATCTGGTAAATTTCTGGAGTTTATGGTTGGTATGAAAAAACCTTTAAAGATTCTTGAGCTTGGAACAGCTATAGGGTTTTCTTCTATTCTAATGTATGAAGCTGCAGGTACGAGTCCTAATATAGTTACTATTGAAAGAGATGAAAAAATGATAGAGTTAGCCAAATTAAATTTAAAAAGGTTTGATTTAGAAGATAAGATACAAATAGAAGAAGGAGATTGCTTAGATATCTTAGAGAAATTAGATGAACCTTTCGATTTGATTTTTATGGATGCAGGAAAAGGACATTATAATCATTTTCTTCCTCATTGTTTGAGGTTGCTGAAAAAGGATGGTATTATAGTTGCAGATAATGTTCTTTTTAGGGGGATGGTTGCATCTGATGAACTTGTAAAGAGGCGTAAGATAACAATAGTTAAAAGAATGAGAACATATTTAGAAATGGTATCAAGTGATACAGAATTAATTACATCTGTAATACCAATAGGAGATGGTATTGCAATAACTAAGAGGAGGTAAAAACGTGAAAAAAAGAGTTAAGCCTGAAGTTTTAGCACCAGCAGGAAGTTTAGAAAAACTAAAGATAGCAATAGATTTTGGTGCCGATGCTGTATATTTAGGAGGAGGCAAGCTAAATTTAAGGGCTTTTTCTGATAACTTTACTAATGAGGAAATTGCTGAAGGAGTAAAGTATTGTCATGATAGAGGAAGAAAAGTATATGTAGTTGTTAATGTTTTTGCAAGAAACTATGATTTAAATGGAGTTGAAGATTACATAAAGGGGCTTGAAAAATTAGGAGTAGATGCAATTTTAGCAGGTGACCCAGCATTAATTGTTGCAGCTAAGAAAGCAGCACCTAATTTAGAAATACATTTAAGTACACAAGCTAATACTGTAAACTGGATGAGTGCAAAGTTTTGGTATGAACAAGGTGTTAAAAGGATTGTTCTGGCAAGAGAACTTACATTTAATGAAATAAAAGGATTTAAAGAAAACTTACCAGAAGATTGTGAAATAGAGGCATTTGTTCATGGGTCAATGTGCATAGCGTATTCAGGTAGATGTCTAATTTCCAATTATATGTTAGGTAGAGATGCAAATAAAGGGATATGTTCAAATGCATGTAGATACAAATATGCTTTAGTAGAAGAGACTAGACCAGGAGAATATTATCCTATTGTAGAGGATGAAGATGGAACATATATAATGAATTCAAAGGATTTATGTATGATAAAACATATTCCTGAACTTGTTGAAAGTGGAATTGATTCATTAAAAATTGAAGGAAGAATGAAAAGTGAATTTTATGTAGCATCAGTTGTTAAGGCTTATAGAGAAGCTGTAGATGCATATTTTGAAGATCCAGATGGATATGATTTTAAAGAAGAATGGATGCATACTGTAAATAGAGTTAGCCATAGACAATACCATACAGGATTTTTCTTTGGAAGAAATGGTGAACAAAATTATGATGTATCTTCATATATAAGAAATTATGATATAGTTGGAATAGTTAAATCATATGATTCAGAAACAAAGATTGCAACTATACTTCAAAAAAATAGAGTGTTTAAAGATGATTGTGTTGAAGTTTTAAGAGCTAATACACCTGATTTTGATGTAACTTTAATGGATATGTTTGATGTAGAAAAAAAAGTGGTAACAGATGTAGCTAATAGAGCACATATGTTATTTACTGCAAAAGTGGATAAACCATTAAAGGAAAATGATATGTTAATTAAGGGAAAGAAAGTATTGAACCTTTAAAGAAAGGTGAGGAGGATAATTGATGAACAAACCTATCTTGATAGGCATTACTGGAGGATCAGGCTCAGGTAAAAGTACTATTGCAAATGAAATTTTTGAAAGTTTTGGTGGAAAAAAAATTGTAATGATGCAGCAAGATGCATATTATAAAGATCAAAGTCATCTTACAATGGAAGAAAGAGTTAAAACAAACTATGATCATCCTAGGGCATTTGATAATACTCTTTTTGTAGAACATTTAGAGGCATTATCAGGTGGAGAAACTATAGAAAAACCTATATATGATTTTACAGTACATAATAGAGCTAAGGAAACTGTAACAGTTCATTCAAGAGAAATCATCATAGTAGAAGGTATTCTTATTTTAGAAGATGAGAGAATTAGAAATCTTCTTGACATTAAGGTGTATGTAGATACTGATGCAGATGTACGAATAATAAGAAGACTTCTCAGAGATATGGAGGAAAGAGGACGAACTGTTGATTCAGTAGTAAATCAATATCTTACAGTTGTAAGACCTATGCATTTCCAATTTACTGAACCTACTAAGAGGTTTGCAGATATAATTATACCAGAAGGTGGACATAATAAAGTAGCTATAGATATTCTTGTAACAAAGATGAAAGATATACTTAATTAGTTGTATAAAACACCTTCTCTCTGTCTAAAATTTAAGATAGAGGGAAGGTGTTTTTTATTTTTATTCCGAGACATGATTCAAGAATAAGATGTATATTATATACTTTTGTTGTGATATTTATATTTTTGATAAGTAGACTTTTTTATCTTCAAGTTTTTCCATCCAGTGAAGTTTTAAGTGGATATGAATCTATGCAATCAGAAAATATTAGTGATTCAAAATACAGACTTTTAGATACTAATGGGAAAGACTTGATAAAATACAATAAAAAATATGTTTTAGTTATTGATAAGAAACCATTTAGTTTAAATAATTACGAAGAGACTCTAGAAGACTTAATGGCATTGAATTTTATTATGAAAAATGAATATGAAAATTTTAATTATACAGATGTCATGAAATCTAGTGGAAAGTTATATTATACCATTTCAGAGGATGCATATAATAAAATAAACGAGTTAAAAAATGTTAAAGGAATATATACTTATGTTCATGATGAAGCTGATAAAAAGGAAGCATGGACAATAAGTAATATTTTAGATCAAATGCCAGATAAAGAAAAGGTAGTAGAGGATTCGTTGGAAGAAAAGATATACAATCTAACCATTAATAATGAAGAACCTAAAAAGAATTTTTCATTAAATGATAAATATGTATATTCAAAAGATAAACAGATATTGGTGGATGATAATACAAACATTAAGTTAACTGTTGATGAAGATATAGTTGAAAAAATAAAAGAAGTTCTTCAAAAAGATGAATTTAAAAATCTAGGTAATGTAGGAGTAAGTTTAATGGAATCAGATACAGGGAAAATAAGAGCTCTTGTTCAAAAAGATGAAACACAAGCAAATATAAATTTAGCTATAGAAGGAGCTGGTTATGAGCCAGGATCTGTATTTAAATTGATAACTTTAGGAACTGCTTTAGAGGAAGGGAAAGTTTCATTAAGTGATGTATATACTTGTAATGGTCATATATGTAAAACTGCTCATGGAAATCTTACATTGCAAGATGCATTGGTAAAATCATGTAATGATTGTATTGCGAAAGTAGGAAATGAATTAGGATATGATAAAATTATGGAATATTCAAAGAAAATGGGGCTTTTTTCAAGAGTTTTAAATATAGAAGGAGATGGGAGGAATGAAGCAGAGGGAGAAATTCCTAAGGAAGAAGCAGGTCTTAATAATATATCTATTGGACAATGTTTGACTGTATCTCCTCTTCAAATATTAGGTGCAACTAATACTATTGTTAATAATGGAGTATATGTTAAACCATACATTATCGAAAGTACTGTAGACAATGAAGATAATGTAATAGAAGAGTTTGAAACAGAAAAACACAAGGTATATAGTGAAACAACAAGTAAATTGATGCAAAAGGCTATGGTGGAAGTTGTCAACCGTGGGACTGGTGTTAATGCAAAGGTAGATGGTAGTACAATAGGGGGTAAAACAGGCTCTGCTACAAGCGGGGATAAAAATACACATGGTTGGTTTTCAGGATTTTTTAAAATAAAAAATAAAACCTATACTATGACAATCTTTGCTCCCAATATAGCTGGAAAAGGTGTTACAGGAGAAGAGGTAGGAGGGGGTAATACAGCAGCTCCTATATTTAAAGAAATAGTTAAATCATTAAATTCGCAAGCAAAGTAACTTAAGGTAGTATTCTGTCAACAAAGTAAATATAATTTATAAAATTTGATATAATAGGTCAATAAATACTTCTATCATGAATATTATAGTAATAAGCATGAATAGGAGGAGTAAGATGTTTTTAATAAATAACGTCTTAGATATCATATCTAACTCCCTATTATTAACTGGTTATATCAATGGAAATAATACATTCCCATTACCTTTGGATGAAAAAGAAGAAGAAATATACTTAAAAAAATTAAAAGATGGAGATAAAAGAGCAAAAAGTGTGCTTATAGAAAGAAATCTACGATTAGTTGCTCACATAGTAAAAAAATATTCATTTCCAAATAAGGATGTTGATGAACTTATCTCTATTGGAACAGTTGGACTTATTAAAGCCATTGATTCTTTTGATATTGGGAAAGGGACTAGACTTGCTACCTATGCTTCAAGATGCATAGAAAATGAAATTTTAATGCTTTTTAGAAATAACAAAAAACAAAAAAGTGAAGTATACTTACAGGATCCAATAGGCGTGGATAAAGAAGGAAATGAAATTTGTTTAATTGATGTTCTGAGTAGTGAGAAGGATTCAGTGATTGATAAGGTAGAAAGTAATTTGCAAATTAAAGCTCTATATAACAAAATGTTTCAAATTTTAAGTAAAAGAGAATGCGACATTATAATGATGAGATATGGTTTGGAAGATGGTAGATGTAGAACTCAAAGAGAAATTGCAAGCTTGCTTAATATTTCAAGATCATATGTGTCAAGAATTGAGAAAAAGGCATTAAAAAAATTGGAAAGAGCTTTATATACTAAGTTCTAATGAGAAACTAAATTCTTCTAAGAAATTTAGAGGAATTTAGTTTTTTATATAAAAGTATAAATGTATAAGATAAGGTGGATTAAATATGTATTATATGAAAAATCTATTATTAAAGACAATAGAACTTAAGGCATCAGATTTGCATTTAATTGTTGGATCACCTCCAATAGTTAGAATTAATGGCAATCTTGAGAAAATTGGTGAAGAAAATTTGATTTCAAAAGATGTTGAGAAATTTGCAAAGGAAGTCTTGTCTTATAATTTTGAAAAATATATTAAAGCTGGAGAATATGATTCTTCTTTTGTTTTGGATGGAATTGGAAGATTTAGAGTGAATGTCTTTAAAGAAAAAAATAATGATGCTATAGCAATAAGGGTAATTAATTTTACAATACCAACATTAGAAGAACTAAAATATCCTAAAATTATTAAAGAATTAACAAGAAAAAGAAGAGGCCTAGTTCTTGTAACGGGACCAACAGGTTGTGGTAAATCAACTACGCTTGCTTCTATGATTAATGAAATAAACAATACTAGGAACACGCATATAATAACATTAGAAGATCCCATTGAATATTTACATAAACATAAAAAATCTATTATTAATCAAAGAGAGATAGGAAAGGATAGTAAGAGTTATAAAAATGCACTAAAAGCAATTCTTAGAGAAGATCCTGATGTGATTTTAATAGGTGAGATGAGGGATTTTGAGACTATAAGTATTGCAATTACTGCAGCAGAAACAGGACATTTAGTATTTTCAACATTACATACAATAGGAGCAGCAAAAACTATTGATAGGATAATTGATAGTTTTCCTTCAAACCAACAGCAGCAAATTAGAACTCAGTTAGCAACAGTGCTTCAAGGAATAATTTCACAACAACTACTACCTGAATTGGATGGTAGAGGAAGAATAGCAGCTTCAGAAATAATGACTATTACTCCTGGAATACAAAAATTAATTAGAGAAGGTAAAACTTATCAGATTCAATCTATTATACAAACAGGAAGTAGGTATGGAATGAAAACTATGGATATGTCTATAGCAGAGTTGTATAAAAGTAATATTATTTCTAATGAAATAGCTTTAGAGTTTGCAGTAGAAAAAGAAACATTGGAAAGAATAGTGATGTTATAGTATGATTTTTATTATAAATTCTTATAAAAGTATTGCATTAATATCTAAAAGAATTTAAATTTATTAATGAAAATAATAAAAATTAAAAATTCTTAAAGGATTTTGTATCTTTATGTTGAATATGATATATAGCTTAACTAACAGGGAGGAAACAAATGATATGCATAATAAAATGATAGCAGCAGTTGACTTTGGTAGTTCAAAGCTTTCAGCATCCTTAGGAAAGTTTGAAGAAGAAGAAGTAAATATTCTGGGAACTTCATTTTTGCCATCAAAAGGAATTGAAAAGGGCTTTATAACGGATGAAGTTAAATGTGGAAAAGCACTTAAAAATTTATTAAATAAACTAGAAGATAAAACAAAAGTATTGATTAAAGAAGTATATGCTGGTGTATCTACAAGAGGTTTAAGAATTGTAGAGGTAAATCCAAGTATAAAACTTAAAGAAAGTAAAGTCTTTATTAAACATACTAGATGGGCTATAGAAAAGAGTAAGAGACTAGTAAATATATTAGATGGGGAAGAAGTAGTTGATACAATAATTAATTATTATAGTTTAGATGATAAAATAAGTGATGATGTTGTTGGTTGTATTGGAAATAATTTAAAGGTGAATATTACTGTTGTTTTAGGACCAAGTGTAGAATTAAATAAATTTAAAAAAATTATATTAGATAAT
This sequence comes from Clostridium sp. SHJSY1, assembly GCF_031626875.1. Lineage (NCBI taxonomy): Bacteria > Bacillati > Bacillota > Clostridia > Eubacteriales > Clostridiaceae > Clostridium > Clostridium sp. SHJSY1. Next base: position 103,172 of record NZ_JANDMF010000005.1, on the reverse strand, counting down.
GGGTATATATTTAAAGGCTTTAAGGTCAATATATTATGTGGTAGAAAAATTTTTTTAGATGAAAAAAATTATATGGAATCAAAAGTACTAATAGATATTGGTGGAGGTACTTCAGATTTTGCGTTGTTTAATAATGGAACCTTAAAATATATGGGTAACATTCCATTGGGAGGGAACAATGTAACAAAAGATTTATCCATATGTGGTGAATTTTCAATGGGAGAAGCAGAAAATGTAAAATTAATATATGCTAATAATTATGAGACAATGTACAATGATGAAAGTATAGATGAATTTGTTAATATAGGTGCATCAAAAATATCTAAAACCCTGTTTTATGAAGTGACTAAAGCAAGACTTGAAGAATTATTTAACATGGTTAATAGTGGACTAAAAAACTCTTCCTATTATCAGGGGATTTGTAGTATAATAATATACGGAGATGGTATAAGCTACTATCAAAATATTTCAAATCTAGTTAAAAATGAGTTTGAAAAAAAAGCCAAGGTAATTACGAAGGATGATTTAGGGATGAAGAATTCCTTTAATATTACATCCTTAGCAATTGTTAAAGATGTATTTGATATTATGAAATTACTAAGTAAAAGTTCAACAGAAGTTGAGGGGAAAAACGATAAAAAATATTTACTAAATGATATGGATGACAAGAAATCTTTTGAGAAAACTAAGGGTGGAGTTTTCTTTAAGTTAAAGAGTTTTCTTGGAGATATATTCTAAAGGAGGAATTACTTTGTTAGATTTTGAAGTTGATATGCAAGAATTGACTAATATAAAAGTTATTGGTTGTGGCGGTGGAGGAAGTAACGCTGTCAATAGAATGATTGTTGAAGGAGTTAAAAACGTTGAGTTCATAGCTATTAATACAGATAAGCAAGCATTAATGTTATCGCATGCAAATCAAAAAATACAAATTGGTGAGAAGTTAACTAAAGGACTAGGTGCTGGAGCAAATCCAGAAATAGGACAAAAGGCTGCAGAGGAAAGTAGAGAAGAGATTACAGCTGCTATAAAAGGAGCTAATATGGTATTTATAACAGCTGGAATGGGTGGAGGTACTGGAACAGGTGCTGCACCAGTTGTAGCTGATATAGCTAAATCTTTAGATATTTTAACTGTAGGGGTTGTTACTAAACCTTTCCCATTTGAAGGAAAGAGAAGAATGAGATTTGCTGAAATGGGAATAGCTAACTTAAAGGAAAAGGTTGATACATTAGTAATTATCCCTAATGAAAGATTATTATCTATGGCTGATAAAAAGACAACTTTACTTGATTCCTTTAAATTAGCAGATGATGTGTTAAGACAAGGTGTACAAGCAATTTCAGACTTAATCACTATTCCAGGTGTTGTTAATGCTGACTTTGCAGATATAAAAGCGGTAATGCTTGATAAAGGTCTTGCACATATGGGTGTTGGATATGGTAAAGGAGATAGTAGAGCATCTGATGCAGTGAAACAAGCAATTGCTTCACCATTATTAGAAACTTCTATAAATGGGGCAACTGGGGTTATTTTAAACTTTACAGGTGGTGGAGACTTAGGAGCACTTGAAGTTTATGAAGCTGCAGATGTTGTAAGAGAATCAGCAGATCCAGATGCGAATATAATTTTTGGAGCTGTAATAGATGAAACGTTAAATGATGAAATTAGAATAACTGTAATTGCAACAGGATTTGAAGCTGAACCAAATGAAATATTTGTGGAAAAGAAAGTTGAAGAAAAGGTAAATGCAGAAGCAAAAGTTGAAGCTGCTACTACTGTGGTAGAAGAGGAAGCAAAACCTTCTTACAATAGACAAGAAGAAGACTTGGATATCCCTGTATTTTTGAGAAGAACAAAAAAATAATGTTAAGTAATAAAGAGCTCAGTCTAAATATGACTGGGCTTTTTTTTCGACCAAAGGATACAATAAGTTAAAGTTTAAGCTAATTTTAAAAATATATATTAGATTATAAAACTAATCAATAAAAATATAAAATTGTATGTTTTGAAAATCTACTTCTAAATTAGAGTTTATTGTTTTTATATGTAAAAAATGTACTTTAAAAAAAGTTTCTCTAGGAATTAAAATTGACAAAATTTTGAAGTGTAATGCTTTATAATCAATTTAAAGAAGGGGGACAAGAGATGGAGATTTATTTAGATGTTATTCTAATAGAAAACTTTATTGTGGATTTATTTTTATTATCTATTACTTTTAATGTAATAAAAGTACAAGTGAAAAATATTAAGTTAATATTAGCAGCTGTATTAGGTGCTTTATACACAATTGTTATGATTTTTAGATCGCTAAATATGTTTTCAGTATTTCCAATACAATTTTGTGTGGCATACTTAATGAACTTGATAATATTAGGGAGAAAAAGGTGGTTAATAGCCATTAAATCCAGTGGAATTTTTATACTATCATCAGTTACATTAAGTGGAATATGTTTTTATTTAGCAGAGATAAAAAATTCTTATAGTTTGTATAATGGATTAATTATTAATAATTTTTCTTTGAAATCATTGATATTAGCATTAATGATTATTTATATTACTTATTTTAGAGCTATTTGTTATATCAAGGAAAGGTCATTAATAAGTAGTTTTACATTTGATATTGAAATTTTTATAGATGATATAAAATATGTGATAAAAGGATTTTTAGATACTGGTAATGAATTAAGGGAACCAATTACTAATCTTCCATGCATAATAGTTGAAGAAAAATTATTTAGTGATTATACAATTAATGAGGACAAGGCCTATTATATAAATTATAGTGCTATAGGGTATGAAGGTAAATTGAAAGGATTTAAAGTTGACAAAGTTAGGATAAGAGGTGAAGGTGAGGAATTTAGAGAAGTAAAAGCAATAATTTGTCCTTGTAAGGAAGTATTAAGTAGAGAAAGAGATTTTAATGCTTTATTATCTAGAGGCATAATATAGAGGAGGAAATATGATTAGACTAGATATATTTTTTAACAGATTGGTACAAAAGCTTAAATTATTTAGAAAAAAAATTCACTATATAGGCAGAAATGAAGCTTTACCTCCACCATTAACTAAGGAGGAAGAGGAAGAACTTGTGGCACAGATTTTGGAAGGTAATGAAAATGTGAGGAGTACACTAATTGAAAGAAATTTAAGATTAGTGGTATATATTGCAAAAAAGTTTGAGAATACAGGAGTCAATATTGAGGATCTAATATCGGTAGGAACTATTGGACTTATAAAGGCAGTAAACACATTTAATCCTGAGAAAAAGATTAAGCTTGCTACTTATGCATCGAGATGTATAGAAAATGAAATATTAATGTACCTTAGAAGAAATAGTAAAATAAAAGCTGAAATTTCATTTTATGAACCTTTAAATATAGATTGGGATGGTAATGAATTACTATTATCAGATATTCTAGGAACTGAAAACGATACTGTTTATAATTTAATTGAAGATGAGGTTGATAAGCAATTATTATTTATGGCCTTTAAAAACTTGAATGAAAGAGAAAAAGAAATTGTTAAGTTAAGATTTGGATTGTTTGGAACACGAGAAAAGACACAAAAAGAGGTTGCTGATATGTTAGGTATATCTCAATCATATATTTCTAGGTTAGAGAAAAAAATTATTAATAGATTAAAAAAAGAAATTAGTAGAATGCTATAGTTTGTCTTTAGTATAAAAGAATCATCTATCGGAGATAATTATAAATGCAGTTAGTTATTACTTCCGAAGGGGCTGATGATATTGATCATTAACAAAGTAGAAATATGTGGAGTAAATACATCAAAACTCCCAGTTTTAAAAGAAAAGGAGAAAAGAGCACTACTTACACAAATGCATAATGGGGATAGTATGGCTAGGGAGACTTTTATAAAAGGAAATTTAAGGTTAGTGTTAAGCGTCATACAGAGATTTAATAATAGAGGTGAAAATGTAGATGATTTATTTCAAGTTGGGTGTATAGGCTTAATGAAAGCAATAGACAATTTTGATTTAAGCCAAAATGTTAAATTTTCTACATATGCAGTACCTATGATTATTGGAGAAATAAGGAGATATCTAAGAGATAATAATTCAATTAGAGTTAGTAGATCATTAAGAGATATTGCTTATAAAGCTTTATTAGTAAGAGATAAATTAATTAAGGATAACAATAAGGAACCCTCCATATCACAAATTTCAAAAGAGTTAAATTTACCAAGAGAAGATGTAGTTTTTGCACTTGATGCAATTCAGGATCCTGTATCTTTATATGAACCTATATATCATGATGGTGGAGATGCTATTTATGTTATGGATCAGGTAAGTGATAGTAAAAATACTGATGAAAGTTGGCTTGAGAATATATCAATAAAAGAAGCTATGAAAAAATTAACTGATAGGGAGAAATTAATATTAAATTTAAGATTTTTTAATGGGAAAACTCAAATGGAAGTAGCAAATGAGATAGGAATATCTCAAGCACAAGTATCCAGATTAGAAAAGACGGCATTAAAGCATATGAGAAAAAATGTTTGAAAGACGTTAGGGATAACCTAACGTCTTTGTTATGGCGGGTGATAATATTTAATAATTTGAATATATTATAATTAAGAATAAAAAGGATTATTTAGGAGGATAATTATGGAAGAAAGTTTAAACTCTATAAATGCAATGAAGATGATGGAAGTTGTTGATGTGAATATTGGAGCTAAAATCGGATTTATAAAAGATATAAAAATAGATTGTGATGAACACAAAGTATTATCTATAATTTTGCCTGGTGAAACTAAAGGATGGTTTTCAAAAACAGAAGATATAGAAATACCTTGGAATAGAATTGTTAAGATTGGAGTGGATGTAATCTTAGTGGATATAGGTGGGACAAGCAATCAGATTATTTCTGAATAATACTAGATAAAGTAAAGAAAAATATGTATAATAGCTTTATAAATTAAATAACTATTAAGGAAAGGCGAGAATAAGCATGAGGTGTCCCTTTTGTTCATATGAAGAAAGTAAAGTTGTTGATTCTAGATCAACTGATGATAATAATACAATAAGAAGAAGAAGAGAATGTTTAAGTTGTGGAAAAAGGTATACAACTTATGAAAAGATTGAAGATATTCCTATTCTTGTTGTAAAGAAAGATTTAACTAGAGAAAATTTTAATAAAGAAAAGATAATTAATGGTCTTATTATTGCATGTCAAAAGAGACCTGTTTCAAGAAAGCAAATTGAAGATATTGCAGAGTATATTGAAAAAAATATTTCAAATGGAATGTTTACAGAAGTTCAAAGCAAATATATTGGTGAGATGATAATGGATAAGTTAAAGGAAGTTGATGAAGTTTCTTATGTTAGGTTTGCGTCAGTTTATAGACAGTTTAAAGATATAAATACTTTTTTAGAAGAAATTAAAAATTTAATGACTACAAACTAATTTTATAGTTATAATATGGCTGCTGAATTCAATCAGTAGCTTTTTTATTTAAATAAAATTTAATAAGGGACATGAAAATAAATAATGAGTCCAAATTTGCCATGAATATTTTTCATAAGGCAAGGAAATTAATTGGTCTCATAGCGGACTGTTAGGGCAATCTGCTGACACAGGATGATGGAAAATAGTCTAGAGGATTGAGTTGTTATTTTTTTTGGATTGTTCCTAAGTTAAGCTTAGGTTAATTATTTCTATAAAAATAGAATGAAGGAGTTAATAATGTTAAAATAAGGTTATAAAGCATTTGAGGAGGAGTCATGAAGAATATTAAAATAGATGAATTAAATATGTATAAGGATTATTTAGTTATAGAAAATAAGAAAATAAAGGTTGTTTTTTCAACAGCAGAAGAGGGAAAAAACTTTAATAGACATACAAAGGAAGGGGTAAACAATCTTAATAAGTTAAATGAAGAATTTAATGTGGAGAATGTTGTTTATCTCAGACAGGTTCATTCTAATACTGTTTTGTCTTTTAATGGAGAAAATAATAAAGAGTTAATAGAAGCAGAAGGAGATGCACTTATTACTGATGTTAAAAATAGTATTATTGGAGTTTTTACAGCTGATTGCGTTCCAGTAATTCTGGTTGATGAGGAATTAGGTGCAGTAGCAGCAATACATTCTGGATGGAAGGGAACTTTTAATTCAATAACCAAAAATACCATTAGGAAGATGGAAGAAGAGTTTGGGGTAATTCCTAAAAATATTAAAGCTTATATTGGTCCTCATATTAGGAAATGTTGTTATGAAGTTTCAGAAGAGCTTAAAGAGAAATTCATTAGAGAAAAAAATATTAAAGAAAGTATTTTGTTTGATGGAAGAAATTTAAGTTTAGAAGAATGTATACTAAAAGATTTAAGAGAATGTGGAGTAAAAGAAGAAAATATTAATTGTTTAGGGCTTTGTACGCATTGTTCAAAGAAATTTAAACTGTTTTCATATAGAGCTTCTAATGGTGATTATGGAAGACTATTTTCATTTGTATTAATTAAGTAGGAGGATAAAACATGGCTGAAGAAAAAATACTAATAGTTGATGATGAGGAACATATTTTAGAACTTTTGAAATTTAATTTGGAAAATGTAGGTTATAAAGTTTTTACAAGTAATAATGGAATTGATGCATTAAAGTCAGTGAAAGATAATAAACCTGACATTGTATTGCTGGATTTAATGCTACCTGGAATAGATGGACTAGATGTATGTAAAGAAATGAAAAGTAATAAAGAAACTGCTAATATAGCTATAATAATGTTAACAGCTAAAGGTGAGGAACTGGATAAAATATTAGGATTAGAACTAGGTGCTGATGATTATATAACAAAGCCATTTTCCGTAAGAGAACTCTTGGCGAGAGTTAAAGCATTACTTAGAAGAATGTCTAATGTAAAAGATTATAATGAAGAAATCTTTGAAGATGGTAGATTAAAAGTCAATTTTGAGAGACATGAAGTTCTTATAGATAATAGTAAAGTTGACCTGACATTGAAAGAATTTGAATTATTAGAAATTTTGATTAAGAATAGAGGAAAGATACTTCAAAGAGAAACTTTATTGGATAAGGTTTGGGGATATGAGTATATTGGAGAAACAAGAACTGTTGATGTTCATATAAGATATATTCGCAAGAAAATTGAAGAAGATGATAAAAATCCTAGATATATAGAGACAATAAGAGGGGTGGGGTATAGGTTTAACCCTTTAGATAGTGATGAGAGGTAAGATATTAACTAGTGTTATAATAACGGTAATATTTGCTTTGTTTAGCGCTACTTCATTATTTATAATAATCGCTAATAATAATGAAATTGAAAAAACTACAGAATCATTGAGAAACTTAAATAATTATGTAAAGGAATTGAATATAAAAGAACCTCAAATTATAGAATCTTATAAAATAAATGAAGTGGGTGTTAGATGCACATTAATCAATAATGATGGTAAAGTTATTTATGATACTTATGGAAAATTGGAAGAGAATCATTTAGGGAGAGTAGAAGTTCAGGAAGCATTAAAAAATGGTAGTGGCTATTCAGTAAGAGCTAGTGATACAACTCATGTAAAAACTGTATATTATGCCTCTTTACTTGATGATGGGACAATATTAAGAACATCTATACCTTTTGAAACTGTTGTATTTTTTAACCATGATACTTATCTTTATTGGATTGCTATTATAGTGTGTATATTTGCTTTTTCTGTTTTTTTATCTACAAAACTTGTGAAGACTATAGTAGGTCCTTTGAAGGACTTGGAAAATGTCACAAGAAAAATTGCAAATGGAGATTTGCATATGAGGGTAAATCAAGATAATGGAGGAGAAATTGGATCTTTAGCAAGAACATTTAATAATATGGCTGATCAATTACAAAATCAAATTAATCAAGTTGTAGATAAGCAAAATAGATTAGAATCTATTCTAAGTTGTATGGAAAGTGGAGTTATTGCAGTAAATAGAAAAGATGAAGTTATTACAATTAATCCATATGCAAGAAGAATTTTTGGAATAAGGGGAGAAATCGCAGGAGAAAAAATTTCAGATTATATAAAGGATTATGATATAAATAATTTCTTAAATGGAAATGAAGGAGCAGAGAGAGAAATTAAATTATTACATCCAGTTGAAAGAATTCTTAGAATAAAAAAAGCAACTATAATATATGATTTGGAAAAGATAGGAAAAGTTATAACAGTTCAAGATGTAACAGATATTAAGAGATTGGAGAATATGAGAAGTCAATTTGTTGCAAATGTATCTCATGAATTAAAAACTCCATTAACATCAATAAAAGGTTTTGCAGAAACTTTAAGATATGTGGAGGATGATGAAACAAGGAAAAAGTTTTTAGGAATAATAGATAAAGAAGCAGACAGGCTTAGCAGGCTTATTAATGACATTTTGGTACTTTCAAAAATAGAAAGTGAATGTATTGGAGAAGAAAGTGAATTTTCACCAAACGCAGAGATAGATGATGTCCTACATATGGTTAAAAGTTTAGCAGAATCTAAGAATATTTCTTTAGTACTTGAGCAAACTAATACAGAAATGTTATATGGTGAAAAAGATAGATTTCTTCAGTTAGTATTAAATTTAGTGGAAAATGGAATAAAGTATTCTAATACAGGATCAACAGTAAAAATATGTAGTTATAGCAATGGTGGAGAATATATATTAAAAGTACAAGATAATGGAATAGGTATACCTAAAGATGATATTCCTAGAATATTTGAAAGATTTTATAGGGTAGATAAAGCTAGGAAAAGTGGAGGTACGGGGCTTGGACTTGCAATAGTAAAACATATTGTGAAAGCATTTAATGGAGATATAACTATTGATAGTACTCTGAATGTAGGCAGTAAGTTTACTGTGAAAATCAAACATATATAAATACGAAGATAAACTATTCTTTTTTTAATGTTAAAATTTCTTAACATTAATCTAATATAACTTAACATTAATCAAATCTTAGGTTAACTTTTAGCACCTATAATTTATATTGTAAGATATAAAAATAGATTTCGGAGGGGAAGTTAAAGTTATGAAAAAGAAAAGTTTAAAAGTTATAGTTGGAACTTTATTAGTTACTATGCTTGGGGGAGCTTTAGTTGGATGTGGTTCTAATAATTCAGACTCTGGAAATAATAGTGAAGAAACAACAATTTCTATAAGTGGGTCTTCGGCATTATTGCCACTTATGGAAAAATCGATAGAAGGATTTAAGGAAAAAAATTCTGGTTATGAAATTAATGCTCAAGCAGGTGGTTCTGGAATAGGACTAACTCAAGTTTCAGAAGGATCAGTAAACATAGGTAATTCAGATATTTTTGCTGAAGAAAAATTAGATAAAGATAAAGCAGCAGAATTAACTGATCATAAAGTTGTAGCACAAGGATTTGCTGTAGCTGTTCATAAAGATTTAGGAGTTAAGAATTTAACTAAGGATCAAATTAAAAAGATTTTTTCAGGAGAAATAAAGAACTGGAATGAAGTTGGAGGCCCAAACAAAGAAATTTTTGTTATTCATAGACCAGCATCTTCAGGAACAAGAGCTACTTTTGAAAAGACTATTCTTGATGGAAATAAAGCATTCGAAAATGATTCAATTGGAGCAACTCAGGATCAAAATGGATCGGTTTTAACTGCTATGAAACAAAATGATGGGGCAATAAGTTATTTGGGCCTTGCATATATGAATACTAGTGAAGTTAAAGAAAATTTGATAGGAGTTTCAATTGATGGAGTTGAATGTAATAAGGAAAATATCACAACTGGTAAATATCCTTTCTGGTCATGGGGGCACATGTATACAAAAGGTGAAGCAACTGGAGTGTCTAAAAAACTCATAGATTATATAATGAGTGATGATAATAAATCAGCTGTAGAGGAATTAGGGTTTATATCAGGAAATGAGATGAAAGTTAAATAATTAAACATTAAGGAATGGGATGAATGGAAAAAAGAAGTTTTAAAGAACGTTTATTAAACGAATATTTAGGAAAAACATTTGCAAGCATATGTGGGCTATTAATAATAGTTATAACAATTTCAATTATTGTGTTTATTGCCCAAAAAGGATTGCAATTGTTTATAAAGGGAAACTTCAGTATAACACAATTCTTGTTCTCAGATAAGTGGAAACCAGGTGGAAGCCCTGCATCCTATGGAGCGTTGGCTTTCATTTTGGGGTCTACTTTGGTATCAATAGGTGCAGTAATGATTAGTGCACCTGTTGCTATTTCGTTGGGGATATTTGTTAATGTTATATCTAAGAAGTTAGGAAATAAGGTAATAAAACCATCACTTGAAATATTAGTTGGAATTCCTTCTGTTGTTTATGGTTGGGTTGGTGTATCAGTACTTGTACCTTTTATAAAAGAACATGGTGGTGGAATAGGTTATTCTCTATTGGCAGGGATTTTAGTACTAGCTCTAATGATTTTACCAACTATAGCAACATTATCAATTGACGCAATAAAAAGTGTTCCAGGAGAACATATTGAAGCATCATATGGTTTAGGAGCAACAAGATGGCAAACAATAAAGAATGTTATTATTCCTGGTTCAAAAAGTGGGATTTTAACAGGTGTTGTTTTGGGAATTGCAAGAGCATTTGGAGAAGCCTTAGCAGTTCAGATGGTAATTGGAAATACTGTTAAACTTACAGCAGACCTTATGTCTCCATCAGCAACCTTGACAAGTATTATAACTATGGATATGGCTAATACTGCATCTGGAACAGCATGGAATGATGCTTTATGGTCATTAGCTTTAATATTGCTTATAATTTCCTTCTTATTTATATTAATTGTTAGAAGGATAGAAAAAAGGAGTGAATTAAGATGAGTCCTAAGAAAGCTGATAAACTTGCAACAATAATAATCTACATAATGAGCTTTTTTGTGGTTGTTGTCTTAGGTGCTTTTATATTATATATTTTGTCAAAAGGAATAGGAATGCTAAAACCTAGTTTTCTATTTGGTACACCTAAAACAACATCAGCTGGAGGTGGTATAGGACCTCAATTATTTAACTCTTTTTATATGCTACTAGTTTCTTTGATATTTACTGTTCCAGTAGGTATTGGGGCTGGAATTTATCTAGCTGAATATGCAAAGGAAGGACCTATAGTAAGATTTGTTAGATTATCATTGGAAACTATGTCGTCTCTTCCATCAATTGTGATAGGTATGTTTGGTATGTTAGTTTTTGTTAATATGGCAGGGTGGGGATATTCTGTTATAGCAGGAGCGTTATCTGTAAGTATTTTAAATATACCATCTATGACTAGAATTTCTGAGAATGCACTTAAGGTTGCTAGTTCTAGAGTTAAAGAAGCATCATTAGGATTAGGTGCGAGTAAATGGCAAACAATAGCAAGGCTTACGTTGCCTACTGCTATGGGAGAAATTTTAACTGGTATTATTCTTGCATCAGGGAGAATATTTGGTGAAGCAGCAGCGTTTTTATATACAGCTGGATTAAGCTCAGGAAGTTTAAATTTTAATAATATAAGTTTGGTTGGTAAAACATCAGCTTTTTCATTGTTTAAACCAGCAGAAACTTTAGCTGTTCATATATGGAAACTTAATTCAGAGGGTGTAGTACCAGATTCTGTTTCAATTGCCAATGGTACAGCAGCAGTATTGCTTCTAGCGGTGTTATTATTTAATTTGATAGCAAGATTATTAGGAAATTGGTTATTAAGAGCATATAGTGGAAAGTAGGAGAAGAAGATGGCTATTATTGAGACAAAAGATTTAGATCTTTATTATGGAACAAATCAAGCATTAAAAAAGATAAATTTAGATATAAATAAAAATGAGGTTACTGCACTTATTGGTCCATCTGGATGTGGTAAGTCTACATTTTTAAGAACTTTAAATAGAATGAATGATTTAATTGAAATTGTAAAAGTTGATGGTAAGGTTTTATTTGAAGGTAAAAATATTTATGATGATTATGATGAAATTGCTTTAAGAAAAAGAGTAGGTATGGTATTTCAAAAACCTAATCCTTTTCCTATGTCAATTTATGATAATATAACTTATGGTCCTAAAATACATGGGATAAAAGATAAAAAAGTACTAGATGAGATTGTAGAAAAAAGCCTTAAAGGAGCAGCTTTGTGGGATGAAACAAAGGATAGATTAAAGAAAAGTGCTCTTGGACTTTCAGGAGGACAGCAACAAAGACTTTGTATTGCAAGAACATTAGCAACATCACCAGAAATAATATTAATGGATGAACCAACATCAGCATTAGATCCAATTTCAACTAGTAAAGTAGAAGAACTAATGGATGAATTGAAAAAAAAGTACACGGTTATAATAGTAACACATAATATGCAACAAGCAGGTAGAATTGCTGATAAGACTGCTTTCTTTCTAAATGGTGAAGTTGTTGAATTTGATGCTACAGAAAATATTTTTTACAAACCAAGAGATAAAAGAACAGAAGATTATATAACGGGAAGATTTGGATAAGTTAGGAGGCTAGGAAAAATGACTAGAATTTCTCAAAAATCTAGAATAAATGAGATTAATCGTAAGTTACTTTTGATGTCAAATTTAGTTGAAAAACAAATTTATGGAAGTATGGTTGCACTTAAAAATCATGATATAAAAGCAGCTGAAGAAATTGTGAGTTCTGATGATAAAGTGGATGATTTACAACAACAAATTGAAGAAGAATGCATAAAATTCATTGCTACAGAACAACCTTTAGCAAAAGATTTAAGAAATGTTTTTACAGCTACAAAGATAGTGACGGATTTAGAAAGAATGGCAGACCATGCTGTTGATATTTGCAAGATAACAAAAGAGATTAATCTATCTAGTGGAAGTTTCCCAGAACAAACTTTAGCATTATGGGATATGGAAGAACAAGTAAGAAAAATGATTGATTTATCTATAAATGCATATATTGAGAGAGATGTTGATAAAGCATATGAAATATGCAAGATGGATGATAATGTCGATGCGATTTATAGGAGAATATTTGCTGATATTTTAAGCATAATAAAAGTTGATGACAGTAAAAAAGAAAAAACTGCTCAGTTATTATTTGTTGCTAAATATTTAGAAAGAATAGGAGATAGAGTTACAAATATCTGTGAAGGAACTATTTTTTCGAGTAAAGGAACTTATGTTGATTTAAATGAATAGTAGCCATTAATAAATTAAAAATTTACTATATTAGGAGGCTGTCTTATTTAATGATAAATTACAATCATTTTAAGATAGCCTTTTATTTTTTATATTCATGTTGTTATTTGAACTTTAATTACTTTGGGTATTATTAGCAAATTGAATTCAAGGTATAAATAATATATTAAGAATTATAAATGAAAACATATATAGACTTATTAATAAGAATTGACTTAAATTTATTATTAATGTAATATAGCATAAGATAGAAAACTTTACATAAAGAAAAGATTATTTGAAGATTTATTCTTTTTTAGGCAAGAATTTAAAATGAGAACTAAAGAAGATTTACATATCGAATTATCTGTAGTAAGAGGAGGAAGTGCTAATGGGAAAACCAATAGTAGCTATGGTTGGAAGGCCTAATGTAGGTAAATCAACATTGTTTAATAGATTAGCAGGAAAAAGAATATCAATAGTAGAAGATACACCTGGAGTTACAAGAGATAGGGTTTATGCTGAAGCAGAATGGTTAAGTTATAATTTTACAATGATTGATACTGGTGGAATAGAACCAGATAGTGAAGATGTAATAGTTAAGCAAATGAGAAGACAGGCAAATATAGCAATAGAAACTGCTGATGTAATAGTATTTATTGTTGATGGAAAAGAAGGAATTACTCCAGCAGATGAAGAAGTTGCTAACATGCTTAGAAAGAGTAAAAAACCTATTGTATTAGTGGTAAACAAAGTTGATTCACTTAAAGAAGAAGATAATGCATGGGAGTTTTATAATTTAGGAATTGGAGATCCAATTACAATTTCAGCATCTCAAGGACTTGGTCTTGGAGATATGTTAGATAGAGTTGTAGAGAACTTTAGTAATACTGGATCAGAAGATGAAGAAGATGAATATATTAGAATAGCTATGATTGGAAAACCAAATGTAGGTAAGTCTTCTTTAATTAATAGACTTTTAGGAGAAGAAAGAGTAATAGTATCTAATGTACCTGGAACAACAAGGGATGCAATAGATAGTTATCTTGAAAATGAACTAGGTAAATTTATACTAGTTGATACAGCAGGAGTTAGAAGGAAAAGCAAAGTTAAGGCTGAGATAGAGAGATATAGTGTTATTAGAACACTTACAGCAATTGAGAGAGCAGATGTTTGTATTTTAATGATAGATGCAACAGAAGGTATTACTGAACAAGATGAGAAGATAATTGGTTATGCTCATGAAATGAAAAAAGCCATAATGGTAATTGTTAATAAGTGGGACCTTATAGAAAAAGATGATAAAACGATGGATAACTTTAAAAAAGATCTTCAACAAAACTTGAAATTTTTATCATATGCAGAATACTTATTTATATCAGCTCTAACTGGACAAAGAACTCATAAGGTTTTAGAATTAGCTAAAAAGTGTTATGATAATTATAATAAAAGAGTTTCAACTGGAATATTAAATGATGTAATAAGTAAAGCGGTTCTAATGAAAGAACCTCCAATTGTGGCTCTAAAAAGACTTAAAATATTCTATGCAACTCAAGTTGCTACTAAACCTCCAAAGTTTGTATTCTTTGTTAATGATAATAATGCTAGACATTTCTCATATGAGAGATACTTAGAAAATCAATTAAGAAATAGTTTTGACTTTAAGGGAACTGGTATTCAAATAGAATATAGGGAGAGGAAGGAAAAATAATGAGCAAAATAGCCTTTGTTGGTGGCGGAAGCTTTGGTACTGCATTAGCTATACTTTTGGCAAAGAAGGGGCATGAAGTATCAATATACGATAGAGATGAAACTGTTATAAATGACATTAATAATAACAGAAGGAATGATAAATATATTAAGGATTTAATTATTCCAGAAAGCGTAAAAGCTTACAGCAATTTAGAAGAGGCAGTAAAGTTTGCGGATTATTTAGTATTAGCAATACCATCTCATGTAATAAAGGGAATGGCAAAGGAGATAAAGAAAGTAATAGATGAAGATATTCCTATAATTTCAATAGCAAAAGGGATAGATCCTGAAACTGATGAAAGACTATCTGTTGTAATAGAATATGAACTTAAAAATCCGGTTGTGATTTTATCTGGACCAAGTCATGCTGAAGAAGTGGCAGCTGAAATTCCAACAACTATAGTAGTAACATCTAGAAAAATGGAGTATGCAGAAGATGTTCAAGATTTATTTATGACAAATGATTTTAGAGTATATACCAATGAAGATATAATTGGAGTTGAGATTGGTGGAGCTGTTAAAAATATAATAGCTCTAGCGTCTGGAGTCATAGATGGATTAGGATTTGGAGATAATACAAAAGCTGCATTAATGACAAGGGGAATGGCTGAAATTACAAGGATAGGGATAGCTCTTGGAGGCAAAGCTGAAACCTTTTATGGATTGACTGGTATGGGAGATTTAATAGTTACATGTACATCTATGCATTCAAGAAATAGAAGAGCTGGCATTTTGATTGGACAAGGCAAAAAAATGGAAGAATCACTTGAAGAAGTTGGAATGATAGTAGAAGGTGTTAAAGCTTGTAAGGCTTTTTATGATTTGAAGGAAAAAGTAGGTGTATCTATGCCTATAACAGATGCATTATATAAGGTGTTATTTATGGGAAAAGAACCTAAGGTTTGTGTAAGTGAGCTTATGGTAAGAGATAAGAAGAGTGAAAATTATTAATATAAAGTAATAATTATATATTATAAAGAACGTAGAGAATTAATATTCCTATGTTCTATTTTTTTATCATTTTATAAAAGTAAAAGCATACTATAACAATGTAGACATAGTTTATAAACTATTATTATTGATTATAAAAATAAGAATATATTTTTACATGAAGGAATATATATATATTGTAAAAATATTTTAGGAGGTAATAACTTGGACAGCTTCAATATATATAAAGATATAGCTGAAAGAACCCAGGGGGACATATATGTAGGTGTAGTTGGCCCTGTAAGAACAGGAAAATCAACTTTTATTAAAAAATTTATGGACCTAATGGTTATACCAAAGATTGAAAATACTTATAAAAAAGAAAGAGCTAAAGACGAGCTGCCTCAAAGTGGATCGGGGAAGAGTATTCATACTACTGAGCCTAAATTTGTACCAAATGAAGCTGTTGAGATAAGTCTTGATGAAGAAATAAAATTCAAAGTCCGTATGGTAGACTGTGTTGGATATATCGTAAAAGGCGCATTAGGATATCTTGATGGTGAAGAAGCGAAAATGGTTCATACTCCTTGGTATGATTATGAAATTCCCTTTGAAGATGCTGCAGAACTTGGAACTAGGAAAGTTATAGAAGATCATTCCACTATAGGGCTTGTAGTAACAACAGATGGGAGCATTACAGGAATTGAAAGAAATGAATATCTAGATGCTGAAGAAAGGGTAATAGGAGAATTAAAAGCAATTAAGAAACCATTTATTGTAGTTTTAAATACGAATAAACCTAAAGCTCCAGAGACAAAGGCATTAAAAGCAGAACTGGAAGACAAATATAATGTTACCGTACAAATTCTAGATGTTTATAACATGACTGAAGAAGATATTGAAGAAATATTTAAACATGTACTTAAAGAATTTCCAGTTAAAGAAATCAAAATAGATATACCAGAGTGGCTTGAAAAACTTGAACCAAATCATTGGCTTAAGAAAGATTTCTTTGATATAATTAAGGATATGAGTAAGGACATATCGAAGGTTAAAGATATAAAGGCATCCTTAAATAACATGAAGAGCGATGAGTACTTAGGAACTTCTCAATTAATGGAAATGAATCTCGGAGATGGAACTGGTAGAGTGCTATTAAAACCAGAAGATGGTGTTTTCTACAAAGTTTTAAGTGAGATTTGTGACTTAGATGTAGTATCAGAGAGTGACTTATTATCCTTAATTAAAGAATTAAATCATGCTAAGAAAGAATATGATAAGGTCAAAGATGCATTAGAAGATGTCAAAAATACTGGATATGGATTAGTTGCACCACAATTGGCTGAGATGAAATTTGAAGAACCTGAAATTGTAAAGCAAGGTAATAAATTTGGAGTGAAACTCAAGGCGAGTGCTCCTTCATTACATCTTATTAAGGCTGATATAAAGACAGAAATTAGTCCAATAATGGGATCAGAAAAGGAATCAGAAGAGCTTGTTAAAGCTCTACTAGATCAATTTGAAACAGACCCAACAAGTCTTTGGCAGAGCAATATGTTTGGTAAATCTCTAGAAGTTTTAGTTAAAGAAGGACTTCAAAATAAATTATATAAAATGCCTGAAGATGTACAGGTGAAAATACAAAAAACTTTACAAAAGATAATAAATGAGGGAAGTGGCGGATTGATCTGTATAATACTTTAAATCTAAAAAGAGAACTCCTAATTAAAAATGGAGTTCTCTTTAAATTTATTTAACTTTATAAATCCATCCTTCAGGACCTTCGATATCACCAAATTGGATACCAACAAGAGTATCATACAACTTTCTAGTTATTGGACCAACTTCCGTTTCGCTATGAAATACATGAAGTTTACCTTTGTATTCTATTCCGCCAATTGGAGTTATTACTGCTGCAGTACCACAAGCACCAGCTTCTTTAAATTGGTCAATTTCATCTATATGAACATCATCTTCAATAACTTCTAAATGAAGAACTTCTTCAGCTAACTGAAGTAATGAGTATTTTGTTATACTTGGTAGTATGGAAGATGATTTTGGTGTTATAAATTTATTATCATGAGTGATTCCAAAGAAATTTGCAGCTCCAACTTCTTCAATTTTAGTATGGGTAGCAGGATCTAGGTATATACAATCTGCAAAACCTCGTTCAACAGCAATTTTGTGTGGCTCTAATGATGCAGCATAATTACCACCAACTTTTTGTTGTCCTGTTCCAAATGGAGCAGCTCTATCATAATCAGAAATCATAAAGTTAACAGGTGCTAAACCAGCTTTAAAATAAGCCCCAACAGGCATACAGAATATGCTGAAAATATATTCTGGTGCTGGCTTAACTCCAATATTATGTCCAACTCCAATTATGAAAGGTCTAATATATAAAGTTCCGCCAGTACCATAAGGTGGAACAAATTTTTCGTTTGCTTTTACTACTTGCATACAGGCATCTATAAATTTCTCTTCAGGAATTTCAGGCATTAGAAGCTTTTTACATGAGTCATTCATTCTTGATGCATTTCTATTTGGTCTAAATAATTGAATGCTTCCATCTTTGGATCTATATGCTTTTAATCCTTCAAAGGATTGTTGTCCATAATGCAAAGCAGTAGAAGCTTCACTAATAGATAGCATGTTATCTTCTGTTAATTTACCATCATCCCATTCTCCATTTTTCCACGTAGATATGTAACGATAGTCAGTTTTGATGTATTCAAAACCAAGCTCACTCCAGTTGATATTTGCGTTTTTGTCCATGGTTATCTCCCCAATCTTTATAAATATTATTAACTTCTATTGTATCACTTTATTATAAATGGTAAAGAGAAAAAATAGTTAAAAAGACCAAATATTTTATGTTCATGTTAATATTTAGAAAGGATTGAATATAATATAGTAATAGATATATTAATATATTATAATAAAGACAGAAGATGTCATAAACCTTTAGTGACATTTCTAAAATAAAATATAAGGCATGGTGAGGGTGATTATGAGAAGTTGTTATAAAGCTTATAAAAAAGTTGGACGAATAAATACTTCTTTGGCAGAAAGGCTAGGCTTCGCATTTGATGGAAGTGTTTATGCCTCACCGGGGGTGATAAATCACATTAAGAAGCGCCATGGCAAGCAGTTAACAAAAAAGGTTAAAGAAAATTTACTACAAATAATGGAGGGGATTATTGAAAATCCTGATTATATTGGGGTAGATGAAAGAAGGGGGCTGGTTGGAGCACTGGAATTAATAAAGAAAATTGATAATACTCTTCTTTTGGGGTTGGAGGTAGATTTAGAAGAAAAATATATTTATGTTTCTACCTTGTACCCAATAACTAAAGGGAAAATTAATAATAGAATATATAGTGGAAGAATGGTTAAATTTAGTGACATTAAGTAAATTTTAATGAATAAAAACTTGCAACATTTTGATTGCATAATTATAATATATAGTAAGTGTTTTTGAGGTGAGAAAAGGCTCCTCATGCGCTACTTTAAGTAGTAATCAGAGATGCAGGATACGCCGACCTGCCAAAAACTTACTTTGAAACATAACTTTTGGGAAACCAAAAGTTATTTTTTTAGAAACGATTGAAAGATAAAATAAATTAAAATATGCAAATGAAATTTGGAGGAAAATATGAAAAAAGTTGCAATTATATTTAATGGTGGAACTATATCAATGAAAGTAGATGAAAGGATACAAGCAGCTGTACCTTCTTTAAGTGGAGAAGAAATAATGGCAATGGTCACAGGAATTGAGGAATATGCAAAAATAGAAAGTTATACATTTTCAGGATTGCCTTCTCCTCATGTTACTCCAGAGTTAATGCTTGAATTATCAAAAAAGGTTAGAGATTTAATTCTTAGAGAAGATATAGATGGAGTTGTAATAACACATGGAACTGATACCCTTGAAGAAACGGCATATTTATTAGATTTAACATTAACTACACCAAAACCAATTGTTATTACAGGAGCAATGAGAAGTAGTTCGGAATTAGGTTATGATGGGCCAGCAAATTTAGCTGCATCAATTTGTACGGCAGCATCAAATGAAGCAAAAGGTAGAGGGGTATTGGTTTGTTTTAATGGAGAGTTAAATAGTGCAAGAGAAGTAACAAAAGCAAATTCAATGGCATTAAATGCATTTAGAACTCCCAATTTTGGACCTATAGGCATAGTAGATAATAATAATGTTATATTTTATAGAAAATGTCCAAAAGGAAAACATATATTAATTGACAAAATAGAATCGGATATAGCTATTATTAAATGTGTATCAGGAATGAATGAAGATTTTATAAATTTTGCTATAGACAAAGGTTATAAAGGAATAGTTATAGAAGCGATGGGAAGAGGAAATATACCACCTACAATGGTTGAAGGGGTTAAAAAGGCCATAAATAATAATATTCCAGTAGTAATAGTTTCTAGATGTTTTGAAGGAAGAGTTTTTGAATCATATGGATATGAAGGTGGAGGAAAGCATCTTAGAGATTTAGGTGTTATATTTGGAGATAATATGCCTGGTCAGAAAGTTAGAATAAAATTAATGGTGGCATTAAGTCATTCGTCTGATATGAAATTCATTAAAGAATTTGTTGAAGATGGATTGTACTAAAAAATAGCTTGATATATAATTTTTGATTATTATGTGAATTTAAAAATAAATGTTAATATTCTGTTAACAAACTATTGACTGAAAAAAAATAGTAGATTATCATAGTTAATAGTTTAAGGGAAATTGGAGGCAAGACATGATAAAAAGTATGACTAGCTTCGGAAGAGCACAAGGTGAAGAAGGTAAGGAATATTTATTTTCTATTGAAATGAAAAGTGTAAACAATAGATATTTAGATATAAATATTAGGTTGCCTAAATTTATGATTGCTTTAGAAGAAGAGATAAGAAAGATAATTAACAAAAAGCTAAATAGGGGAAAAGTTGATGTATTCATAAATTGTAAAAGCTATGGTAAAGGAAATGTTGTTCCTAAGTTGAATGTTGATTTAGCAAAAGAGTATTATAACTGTCTTAAAAAGTTATCAGATACATTGGAAATTGAGAATGATATTACTCTTTCCAAAATAGCAGAATTTCCTGAAGTTATTATACTTGAAGCAGAAGAAGAAAATATTGAAGAAATTCTAGAAGAAGTTGCTCCATTACTCACTATAGCCCTTGATAAAATGGTTGAAATGAGAATAATTGAAGGTGAGAAGTTAAAAGAAGATATTCTCTTAAAGTTATCCAGTATTGAGGAGAATGTTAAAAGAATTGAAAGTTTAGCAGAAGAAGTTCCTAAACAATATAAAAGGAAACTTGAAGAAAGACTTATAGAACTTACAAATGGGATGTCCATAGATGAGGAAAGAATAGCTATGGAAATAGCAATCTTTTCTGATAAGGCGGCTGTTGATGAAGAAATTACAAGACTTTACAGTCATATAAGTCAAATGAGAAAAACATTAAATTTAGATGAACCAGTTGGAAGAAAGTTGGACTTTATAGTTCAAGAGATGAATAGAGAAACAAATACAATTGGATCAAAGTGTAATGATATGGATATGACAAATTTAGTCATTAACATAAAAAATCTAATAGAAAAGATAAGAGAACAAGTACAAAATATTGAGTAATTAGGAGGATTAAAATGAGTATTAAACTAATAAATATAGGTTTTGGAAATATTATTTCAGCTAATAGGTTAATTGCAATTGTAAGCCCAGAATCAGCTCCAATAAAAAGAATAATTCAAGAGGCAAGAGATAGAGGAATGCTTATTGATGCAACTTATGGAAGAAGAACAAGAGCAGTAATAGTTACTGATTCAGATCATGTTATTCTTTCAGCAGTACAACCAGAAACAGTTGCGCATAGATTGTCAACAAAGGATGATGTAGTAGAAGAGGTTGAAGATTAATGAATAAAAAAGGAGTACTAATAGTTATTTCTGGTCCGTCAGGGGCAGGAAAAGGAACTATATGTAAAGCACTACTTGAAAAGCATGAAAATTTATATCTTTCAGTGTCTGCAACTACTAGAGAACCTAGAAATGGTGAAATTCATGGTGTTAATTATTATTTTTTAACTAAGGATGAGTTTAGAAAGAAAATTGAAAGTAATGACTTTTTAGAGTGGGCTGAAGTATATGGAAATTATTATGGCACACCAAAATCTAATGTTGAAGAGATGCTTAATGAAGGAAAAAATGTGATTTTAGAGATAGATATTCAAGGAGCACTTAGAGTAAAAGAAAATTGTGAAGATGGTGTGTTTATTTTTATTCTTCCACCTTCAATGGAAGAGTTAAAGCAAAGAATAATTAACAGAGGTAGTGAGACGCCAGAATCACTAATGAGAAGATTTGCATCAGCTTATCAAGAAATAAATTATATTTCAAAATATAATTATGGTGTAATAAATGATAAAGTAGAAGATGCAGTGAAAAAGATAGAAAATATTTTAGCTGCAGAAGAATGTAGAGTAGATAGAATTAAGGACAATATATTGTTAGATTGTAAGGAGGTATAATTATGAATAATTCAATGATTAATCCATCAGTAATAGATTTGTTAAAAAAGGTTGAGGATAGGTACTCGCTAGTTATTGTGACTTCTAAAAGAGCGAGACAGTTAATAGATGGTGCTAAAAAACTTTCAGAAGTGGATTCAAAGAAACCACTAACAATAGCTATAAATGAAGTGAATGAAGGTAGTGTTACTTATGAAGCTGCAGAGGGTTTTAATAAGTAATTATGGATAAAAAAAAGTGTGTTGTTTTAGGTGTTACTGGTGGAATTGCAGTTTATAAAGCCCTTGATGTTATAAGTTCTTTAAGAAAAAAAGAAGTTGATGTTAAGGTAATAATGACAAAGTCTGCTACTGAATTTGTATCACCATTAACCTTTCAGTCAATAAGTCAAAATCTTGTTACTACAGACATGTTTCAGGAGCCGAAAGCTTGGGAAATACAACATATTAGTTTAGCGCAAAGAGCAGATGTTTTTTTAATTGCACCTGCAACAGCTAATATAATTGGAAAAGTTGCAAATGGTATTGCTGATGATATGTTATCAACAACAATTATGGCTACAAATGCAAAAGTTATTTTTGCTCCAGCTATGAATACTAACATGTATAATAATATAATAGTTCAAGAAAATATAGAAAAGCTAAAGAGGTTAGGATATGAATTCATAGAGCCTGATAGTGGACGACTTGCTTGTGGAGATGTAGGTAAAGGTAAATTACCAGCACCTGAAGAGATTGTTGAAAAAGTAATAAGTGAACTTTATGACAAGAAGGATTTGGTTAATAAAAAAGTAGTTGTTAGTGCAGGCCCAACTCAAACAGATATAGATCCTGTTAGGCTTTTGACAAATAGGTCTACTGGAAAAATGGGTTATGAAATAGCTAAAGAAGCAAGAGATAGAGGAGCTAATGTAGTTTTAGTTTCAGGACCTACTAGTGAAAAGAAACCTTATGGAATAGAAGTTATAGATGTTAGAACAAATGAAGAGATGTTAAATGCTATTTTAAAGCATTATGATGATGCAGATATAGTGGTAAAAGCAGCTGCAGTGGCAGATTATAAATCTAAAGAAGTAAGTAGCCAAAAAATAAAAAAAGGCGAAGGAAATTTAAATTTAGAATTTGTTAGAGACAATGATATATTAATGCTGCTTGGACAAAAGAAAGAAAATCAAGTTTTAGTGGGATTTGCAGCAGAAAGTCAAAATGTTGTAGAGAATGCAAAAGGTAAATTAGAGAAAAAAAATCTCGATTACATAGTTGCTAATGATATAACTTCAAAAGATACTGGCTTCGGTTCTTCAGATAACAGAGTGAGTATATTATCTAAAAAAGGTTATGTAGTTACTTTAGATAAAATGAGTAAGAAAGAAGTTGCGAGAAATTTATTTGATATAATTGAGGAAAAGCGCTAATTTGCGCTTTTTCTTAATTATAAGTATATTTTAAGGAGAGTGAAGGTGTAATGATAGACTTATATGCTGAGATAATAATAAATAGTGAAGCAATAGAACTTGATAGAGCCTTCACCTATAAAGTTAAGGAAGAGCAAAATGAAATAATACAAGTAGGTCATAGGGTTAAGGTACCTTTTGGGAGAAGTAATAAATCAGTAGAGGGATTTGTTATGGCTTTGAAATGTGATGGTATAGAAGATATTAAATATATAAAAAAAATAAGTAGCATTCCAGATGATGAACCAATCCTTTCTAGAGATGATCTAAAAGTTATAGATTTCTTAAGAGAAAGATACTTATGTAAATATATTGATGCTATTAGAACTATAATTCCTGTAGGACTCATGAGTGGCAATAGAAATAAAAAGAAACAAGTGATTTGTTTTAAAAATGAGTTGAAAGGCAAATTTTTAGAAAAAGAGAATTATACAAAATTGATGACTTTTATTAAAAGTCATGATGGAGAGTTTACTAAAAGTGAGATTACCAAAGGTGGCACTTTTTCAATATATAGTTTAAATAAACTAATAGAAGATAATTTTTTAGAAGTTAAAGAAGAGGTTGTTTATAGATATAATAATAAATTATATGAAGAGTATAAGTCACATAAATTGAATTTAGAGCAATTAAATGCATTTGAGAGAATAATGTATTCTCATAATAAAGGATTTTTATTAAAAGGGGTTACAGGTTCAGGGAAAACAGAGGTATATATGAATCTTGTTTCTGAAATTCTTAAAAGTGGGAAGTCAGCGATTATGTTAGTGCCTGAAATATCCTTAACTCCACAAATGATAGAAAGATTTAAAGGAAGATTTGGTAGAAATGTAGCATTATTTCATAGTAAACTAACACCAGGAGAAAGATTTGATGAATGGTTTAGAATTAAAAAAGGAGAAGCCAAATTAGTAGTTGGAGCAAGAAGTGCAATTTTCTTACCACTAAATAATTTGGGCCTTATTATTGTAGATGAAGAACATGAAAACACCTATAAATCTGATCATAATCCTAAATATAGTACTAAAGAAGTGGCAAGATTTTTAAGTGAAATAAAAGATTGCAAATATATTTTAGGATCTGCAACTCCTTCGATTGAAAGTTACTATGAAGCATTAGAAGGAAAGTTAGAGTTAGTAGAGATAAAAAATAGAGTTAGTAATAAACCTTTACCAACAATGGAAATTGTAGATATGAGAGAGGAACTAAAAAAGAAAAATTTATCTATATTAAGTAGTAGGCTTGTTTTAGAAATTGAGGAAACAATAAAAAGAAGAGAGCAGGTTATTCTATTTTTAAATAGGAGAGGTTTTTCAACCTTTGTTTCTTGTAGAAGTTGTGGGTATGTATTTAAGTGTCCTGAGTGTGATGTTTCTATGACTTATCATAAAAATGGTTATTTAGTATGTCATATGTGTGGTAGGGCGCAAAGGGAAGTTAAAATTTGTCCAAAGTGTGGAAGTAAGTATGTAAAATTTTTTGGCGCTGGAACTGAAAGAGTGCAAGATGAAGTTAAAAAGATATTTCCTAAGGCTAGGGTTTTAAGAATGGATGTAGATACAACAAGAACTAAGGATTCTCATGAAAATATCTATAATTCTTTTAAAAATGGAGAAGGAGATATTTTAATAGGGACACAAATGATTTCGAAGGGGTTAGATTTTAAAGAGGTTACTTTGGTTGGAATATTAGCTGCTGACATATCTCTTAATATTCCAGATTACAGGTCAGGTGAAAGAACTTATCAAATAATTACTCAAGTGGCTGGTAGAGCTGGGAGAGGAGATAAAAGTGGAAAAGTAATAATTCAAACATATACTCCTGAAAATGCTAATTTAAATTATGCTTTAAATAATGATTATAATCAATTGTTTAAGGAAGAAATACAAATTAGAAAAATTATGAATTACCCACCTTTTAGCACTATTTTGCTAATAAATGGGCAAAGTAAAGTAGAAGATAAGTTAATAAAATTTATGAATAGCTTTAGAAATGAATTGAATAAAATATTAGTAGATGAGAATGAAGCAGAGATTCTTGGACCAACACCTTGTATAATTACAAGAATAAAAGAATATTATAGGTGGCAAATAATAATCAAAGGTGAAATTTCAATAAACTTAAGAAAAAAAATTAAGGAAGCACTTTATGAATTAACAAAGAGTGTTTATAATGATATAAGAGTTAGTATGGATTTCAATCCAAATAATATGGCCTAGGAGGATGATTTTATGGCAATAAGAAATATAAGAGTTAATGGTGATGAGATTTTAAGAAAAAAATCAAAAAAAGTAGATAAAATAGATAATAGACTTTTAGAATTAATAAAAGATATGACTGAAACTATGTATAAAGCTGATGGAGTTGGGATTGCGGCTCCTCAAGTGGGTGTCTTAAAGAGAGTTTTCGTTGTAGATGTTTATGATGGAAATGGACCAATAGTTTTCATAAATCCTGAGATTTTAGAAACCAAAGGAACTCAAGATGGAGAAGAAGGATGTTTAAGTGTGCCAGGAGTAAATGAAAATGTCATAAGGCCAAACTATGTTAAAGTTAAGGCACAAAATGAAAAAGGTGAAGAATTTATTCTTGAAGGTGAAGAACTATTAGCAAGAGCAGTTTGTCATGAAAATGAACACTTAGATGGAATATTATTTATAGACCATTTGAAATAAATTTGGGAGGAACAAATATAGATGAATATAGTTTTTATGGGAACACCAGATTTTGCAGTTCCTTCATTGAAAGTAATTATAGAAAATTATGATGTGAAAGCTGTTTTTACTCAACCAGATAGACCAAAAGGAAGAGGTAAGAAACTTGCCTTTTCCGATGTGAAAGAAGTAGCTGTTGAAAATAATATACCTGTATATCAACCAGTTAAGTTAAAAGATAATAGGGATATGATAGAAGAACTTAAAGCAATGAAACCAGACTTCATAATCGTTGTAGCATTTGGACAAATATTACCTAAAGAAGTTCTTGATATTCCTAATTTTGGTTGTATTAATTTACATGGATCACTTCTACCTATGTATAGAGGTGCAGCCCCAATTAACTGGGCAATTGTTAGAGGTGAAAAAGTATCAGGAAATACCACTATGCTAATGGATATAGGATTAGATACAGGAGATATGCTTTTAAAAGATGAAATTGATATACCAGAAGAAATGACAGCAGGAGAACTTTATGATATCTTAAAAGAGAGAGGTGCAACTTTACTGAAAGATACCATTGATAAAATGGGAAAAGGTGAGATAGAGAGGGAAAAACAAACAGGTGAAACGTTTTATGCAAAACCTTTAGATAAAAAAATGGCAATAATAAATTGGAGTGAAACAGCAAAAAATGTTCATAATCTTATTAGAGGATTAAATCCTTGGCCTATAGCTTATACAAGTTACAATGGTCAGCAAATGAAGATATATGAATCAAAAGTACTTAATGAAAACCATAATAAAGAAGAAGGCACCATTCTTGATGTTAGTAAAGAAGGAATGAAAGTAGCTTGCAAAGGAGGAGTTTTATTAGTTAAAAAAGTTCAATTTCCAAATGGAAAGCCCCTTACAATTGAGCAATATATTAATGGTCATAAAATAGAGGCGAATACGATTTTAGGATAGTAGGAGGGATATTTATGCATGGATTTTTTCCATTTTATTTTGATCCAACATATCTTTTATTGGTACCAGCTTTAATTATAAGCTTTTGGGCACAAACTAAAGTTAGTTCTGCTTATGATAAATATAGCAGGATTAGAACTATGAATGGTTATACAGGTGAACAGATAGCAAGGATGATGTTAAATGAAGCTGGATTGTATGATATACCTATTGAAGTAGTTAATACTAGGCTTGGAGATCATTATGATCCTACAAGTAGAATTTTGAGATTATCTCAAGAGGTTTATGTTGGAACTACTATAGCTTCAGCTGGAATAGCAGCACATGAAGTTGGGCATGCAATTCAACACAAAGAAAGTTATGGACCACTAACCTTTAGGAATACAATTTATCCAGTAGTTAATTTAGGTTCAACATTTTCATGGGTATTGTTAGTAGCAGGATTAATACTTGCTATAAAACCTTTGGTGTATTTTGGAATAATATTATTTTCAGCAGTAGTTTTATTCCAGCTTGTAACTTTACCCGTTGAATTTAATGCATCTAATAGAGCATTAAATATATTAAATAGTAGAGGAATTCTATATGGAGATGAAGTTAAAGGTGCTGAAAAAGTATTAAATGCAGCAGCGATGACTTATGTAGCAGCAACAATAATGTCTGTATCACAGCTTATAAGATTAGTACTAATAAGCAGAAGTAATGAATAAATGAGGTATAATTATGAGTAGTAGAAAAATTGCAGTTAAAGTTTTAAATAGAGTTATAAATGGAGGAGCTTATTCTAATATAATTCTTTCAAATGAATTAAACAACTCAGAGCTATCAGATAAGGATAAGGCATTAACTACAGAAATAGTATATGGAACTTTAAGAAGACTTAAGTCTATAGATATGATAATCAGTTCGTTCGTTAGAGATACATCTGTGATGGATAAAACTATTTTAAGCATACTAAGAGTTGCGCTTTATCAAATGCATTATCTTGATAAAGTACCATCATATGCAGCTTGTAATGAAGCTGTAGAACTTGCAAAAGAAATTTCGGAAAAAGATTCTAAATTAGTTAATGGAATCTTAAGAAATTATGTTAAAAAAGATGGTAAACTAGAGATAAACTTCAGAAATAAAATAGATGAAATAGCTTATGAATTATCATTTGAACCATGGATGATTAAAATGTTATTTAATCAGTATGGTGAAAGTGAAGCTTTAAGAATTATGCATGGACTAAATAGTACTCCAATGGTTACTGTTAGAGTTAATAATCTAAAGGCAGATTATGAAGATGTTTTTGAAAAATTTGAGGAAAGTGGATATACAGTTTTTGAAGGAACAGTTTGTCCAGAAGCTATATCAATAAAAGGTGGAAAAGCGATAGAAAAGAATGAAGCTTTTTTAGAAGGAAATATTACAGTACAAGATGAAAGTGCAATGCTTGTTGCTCCACTTTTAGATATTAACGAAGGACAAAAGATTCTTGATCTTTGTGCAGCGCCAGGTGGAAAAACAACACATATTTCTGAGATATTAGAAAATACGGGAGAGGTTTTAGCCTTTGATATTCATTCTCAAAAACTTGAATTAATTAAAGAAAACTATGAAAGACTAGGACTTACTAATATAAGTGTTAATGAAATGGATGCATCTAAACTTGATGTGAAACTTATTGGAATAGCAGATAGAGTTCTTATAGATGTTCCATGTTCAGGTATTGGAATTATAAGAAAAAAACCAGAAATTAAATGGAGTAAAAAAAGAAGTGAACTTAAGGAAATTGTTGATATTCAAAGAACAATTATGAGCAATGCTTGGGAATATTTAAAGAAAGATGGAGTTATGGTTTACTCAACTTGTACTTTAAATAAAGAAGAAAATGAAGAAAATGTAAAGTGGTTTCTAAATAAATATAAAGATGCAAAAGTAGAAAAAGTTTTTGTGGGAAAAGGAAATAATTTAAAGTATGATTCAATAGGTACATTAACAGTATTACCAAATGAATATATGGATGGATTCTTTATAGCTAGGTTTAGAAAGAACTAGGTGAAAATATGAATAATATTTTAGATTTTACATTAGAAGAATTGCAGAATTGGATGAAAGATAATAGTGAAAGTACATTTAGAGCAAAACAAGTAGTTTCTTGGGTATATAAAGATGTATGGGATTTTGCATCTATGAAGAATATTCCTAAAGCTTTGCAAGAAAAATTAAGTGAAAAATTCTATATTGGAATTCCTAAGATAGAAGAAGAATTTACATCTAAAATAGATGGAACAAAGAAGTTATTGCTTGAGTTAAGGGATGGAAATCTTATTGAAAGTGTAATAATGAAATATAAACACGGAAATTCTATTTGTATTTCTACTCAAGTTGGATGTAGAATGGGATGTAAATTTTGTGCATCTACTATTGATGGAAGGGTTAGAAACTTAACATCAGGGGAAATTCTTTCACAAATTTTAGTTGCACAAAACTTAATTGGTGAAAGGATTTCTAATGTAGTATTGATGGGAAGTGGAGAACCTTTAGATAATTATGATAATGTTCTGAAGTTTCTTGAAGTAGTAAATGCAGATTATGGCTTAAATATTGGTCAAAGACATATTACTCTATCAACTTGTGGAATAGTTCCCAATATATATGATTTAGCAAATAGAGATTTAAGTATTACTCTTGCAATTTCACTTCATGCATTTAGTGATGAGAAAAGAAGAGCGATTATGCCTATTGCAAATAAATATTCAATTAAAGAAATTTTAGATGCATGTGTTTATTACATAGAAAAAACAAGTAGAAGAATAACATTTGAGTATTCATTAGTTAAGGATGTAAATGACGGGGTAGAAGATGCAAGGTCTTTAGGAAATTTATTAAAAGGGCTATTATGTCATGTTAATCTGATACCAGTAAATGAAGTTAAAGAAAATTCATTTAAAAGGTCATCAGAAGAAACTATTAATATTTTTGAAAATACATTAAAAAAACTAGGGATTGAGGTTACAGTAAGAAGGGAAATGGGAAGTGACATTAATGCAGCTTGTGGACAACTTAGAAGGAGTCACATTAAATCAAAGACTAATAATTGATGCCCAAGAGGGGGGAGTTTATGATAAGTTTTCTAAGTGATATAGGAATGGTAAGAAGTCTTAATGAAGATTTTGCGTACTACCATGAAGAAAATGAGTATAAAATTTATGTAGTCGCAGATGGAATGGGAGGTCATAATGCTGGAGAAGTTGCGAGTAAAATGGCAGCTGAAGGCGTGGTCAATTACATTATAAATAATTTTAATGAAGAAAAAGCGGAAGAACTTTTAAAGAAAGCTATTGAAAGAGTAAATCATGAAATTTTTATTCATTCTAAGCAAATGGATTCTTTAAATGGAATGGGAACCACCATTACTGCATCACTTGTAATAAAGGATAAAGTTATAGTAGCCAATGTTGGAGATAGTTCTTGTTATGGAATTAAAAAAAATAATATTATAAAAATAACTAAAGATCATTCTTTAGTTCAAGAATTAGTTGATCTTGGCACTATTAGCGAATTAGAAGCAGTAAATCATCCAAAAAAAAATATTATAACTAGAGCAGTGGGAACAAGTGAAATGGTACAGGTAGATACTTTTGTCATAGATAAAGATGTATATGATACATATTTATTATGTTCAGATGGGTTAACGAATGAGGTAACTAAAGAGGAAATACTATCTATTATTAATGAAAATAAAGACCTAATTATCATTTGTGACAAACTTGTTAATCTTGCTAAGTTCAAGGGAGGCAGGGATAATATAACAGTTTTGTTGTTTGAAGGAGAGAGGTAGCATGATAGGAGAAATATTAGGGAATAGGTATGAAATACTAGAGCAAATTGGTGAAGGCGGAATGGCAATAGTATACAAAGCTTTAGATAATAAGCTTAGTAGAAATGTAGCTGTTAAAGTGCTTAAGAATGAATTATCAGATAATGAAGATATAGTTAATAAGTTTAAAAGAGAAGCTACTGCTATAGCAACTCTATCAGATGTTAATATAGTTAATGTTTTAGATGTAGGAAATCAAGATGGAGCTAACTATATAGTTATGGAGTATGTTAAAGGTAAAACATTAAAAGAAGTAATAGTTGATTTTGGTAAATTGAACTATGAAACTACCATAAGAATAGGAACACAAATTGCAAAAGCTCTAGATTGTGCACACAAAAACAACATTATACATAGGGATGTAAAACCGCAAAATGTATTAGTAACAGAAGATGGTTTGATTAAAGTTACAGACTTTGGTATAGCAAAGTTTGCAAGTTCAGCAACATTAACAAACACAACAACAATAATGGGATCAGCACAATATCTTTCACCAGAACAAGCAAGAGGAAGTAGATTAGATACAAGAACAGATATATATTCATTAGGAATAGTTTTATATGAAATGGTTACAGGAAGATTGCCATTTGAAGCTGATTCACCTGTAACTATAGCCTTAAAACATATACAGGAGGATGTAGTTCCTCCAAAAGAGTTAAATCCAGCACTTTTAGATAGTTTAAATAAGTTAATACTTAAAGCTATGGAAAAGGATGCTGATAAAAGATATCAGACAGCAAAAGAACTAATAAGTGATCTTGATAGAATTAAAGAGAATCCAAATGTAGTTATAGATAAATCACAAAATGGTAATGATGGACAAACAATGGTTATGAAGGCTGACAAAACAGTAATTATGAAAGCTTTGGATTCTGATAATGATAATTTAAATAGCAAAGATGAAGAGTATTATGATGAAGACGAAGATTATTATGATGAAGATGAAGAACAAAAGGAAGATAAAAGCAAAAAAGATGCTGAAAATACAAAGAAAGTAAAAAAAGTTGTTGAAGCTCCAAAAAAAGAAAAGATTGTTGAAACTCCAAAAAAAGCAGAAAATAAGGTTACAAAAACTAATTCTATGAATAAAAATAGAATAATAATTGGATTTATAGCTATTGCTGCAATATTTTTAGTATTTGTAATTGGAGCAAAATTCTTATCTAAAAAGGGAACAACAGATGGAACTAATGCAACTAATGTCCAAGCAACTAACGTAAAAGTGCCTGATGTTGAAGAACAGTCGCTTGAAAAAGCTAAACAGATACTTGAAAAAAATAACTTGAAAAATTATGAAGTTAAAAATAAACCACACAACTCAGTAGCAAGTGGTTATGTTATAAATACTAACCCTACTGCAGATACAGAGATTGCTTCAAATGCTAAAATAATAATTTATGTAAGTAATGGGCCGGCGAATAAAAATGTCACTATACCAGATGAAAGTAATAAAACATTAGATGAGGCAACGGAAGATTTGAGCAGTTTAGGGCTAACTATTACTTCATCTTCTCAAACTACAAATGATCAAAGTAAGGATGGTAAGGTAGCAAGTACATCTCCATCAGCTGGTAAGGTAGTTAAATCTGATGTAAAAGTAACTATTAATTATTATAAATATAAGGCTGGAGATAATGCTTCATCAGATAATGCAAAACCAAGTCCGGATTCAGTGTTGAAAGTTGGGATGACAGAAGCAGAAGCTTTAGCTGCTATAGAAAATGGGTATTTGATAAGTTATAGAATAAATGGATCTAGTGATGGAACTTTAACAAAGTGGGAAGAAGAGCCATATAAGAATGGAACTAGAGTTATTCTTACATTTGGTGGTAATAAAAAAGATAATACAGATACATCAAAAAGTACTGACTCTACAAATACAACAGATTCAGGAAATCAATAAAAAGTAATAATATACAAAAGGAGATGTTTTAAGATAAGATTTTTATTATTTTAGAACACTCCTTTTGTGTTTGATAAGAAATGTAAATATATTATAAATCAAAAACATTTTAAGAATTAATTAAAAATCATTATTTAATTTGCAATTAAACTCAAAATCTGGTTATTATATATAAGAGAAATATTTTTTTGAGAGAACATGTTAAGGGTAAAATAATTAAGGTTTTTCAAAATACATTAAAAATTAGGGATTGAGGTTTTTTAAAAAAGAAAAAGAAAGTTGCATCATGTGGACAACTTAAAGAATTCACACTAAATTAAAGACTAATAATTAATACCAAAAGAGGGGGGAGTTTATGATTAGTTTTCTAACTGATAAAGGAATGGTAAGAAGTCTTAATGAAGATTTTGTGTACTACCATGAAGAAAATGAATATAAAATTTATGTAGTCGCAGATGGAATGGGAGGTCATAATGCTGGAGAAGTTGCAAGTAAAATGGCAGCTGAAGGCGTGGTCAAATATATTGTAGAAGATTTTAATGAAGAAAATGCAGAAGAACTTTTAAAGAAGTCTATTGAAAGAGTTAATCAGGACATTTTTATTTATTCTAAACAAATGAATTATTTAAATGGAATGGGAACTACTATTACTGCATGTCTTGAAATAAAGGATAAAGTTATAGTTGCAAATGTAGGAGATAGTTCTTGCTATGGAGTTAAAGGAAATGACATAGTAAAAATAACAAAGGATCATTCTTTAGTACAGGAATTGGTTGATCTTGGGACAATTACTGAGTTGGAAGCGGTGAATCATCCCCAAAAAAATATCATTACTAGGGCAGTTGGTACAAATGAACTAGTAGAGGTAGATATTTTTGTCATAGATAAAGATACATATGACATATATTTATTATGTTCAGATGGGTTAACAAATGAAGTGACAAAAGAAGAAATGATAACCATTGTTAATGAAAATAAAGAACTAATTAGCATTTGTGAAAAACTTGTTAATCTTGCTAAATACAAGGGAGGCAGAGATAATATAACAGTTTTGTTGTTTGGAGGAGAGAGGTAGCATGATAGGAGAAATATTAGGGAACAGGTATGAGATACTAGAGCAAATCGGTGAAGGTGGGATGTCTATAGTATATAAAGCCTTAGATAGTAAGTTAAATAGAAATGTAGCTGTAAAA
Source organism: Clostridium sp. SHJSY1 (assembly GCF_031626875.1). NCBI lineage: Bacteria > Bacillati > Bacillota > Clostridia > Eubacteriales > Clostridiaceae > Clostridium > Clostridium sp. SHJSY1. Next base: position 68,764 of record NZ_JANDMF010000005.1, on the reverse strand, counting down.
GTATTAAAGAAAGAATTATCAGACAATGAAGATATAGTTGATAAGTTTAAAAGAGAAGCTACTGCTATAGCAACTTTGTCCCATAGTAATATCGTTAATGTTTTAGATGTAGGAACACAAGATGAGATTAATTATATAGTTATGGAATATGTTAAGGGGAAAACTTTAAAGGAAGTAATAGTTGAATTTGGTAAGTTGAATTATGAAACTACTATAAGAATAGGAACAAAAATAGCAAAAGCTTTGGAGTGTGCCCATAAAAATAACATTATTCATAGAGATGTAAAACCACAAAATGTATTAGTTACAGAAGAAGGTTTTATAAAAGTAACAGACTTTGGAATAGCGAAATCTGTAAGTTCAGCCACGTTAACAAATACAACAACAATAATGGGATCTGCACAGTATCTTTCACCAGAACAAGCTAGGGGAAGTATTGTAGATGTAAGAACAGACATATATTCATTAGGAATAGTTTTATATGAAATGGTTACAGGTAAATTACCATTTGAAGCAGATTCACCTGTGACAATTGCTTTGAAACATATACAAGAAGAGGTTGTACCTCCAAAACAATTAAATTCAAGGGTTCCAGATAGTTTAAATAAGTTGATACTTAAAACTATGGAAAAAGACGCAAGTAAAAGATATCAAACAGCAAAAGAATTAATAAGTGATCTTGAAAAAATTAAAGAAGATCCAAATGCTATAATAGATCAAAAAGTAGATGCTAATGATGGTCGTACAATGGTTATGCCAGCTGTAAATCCAGAACTTGAAGATCTTCCTGAAAGTAAAGATGTTGATGAAGATGAAGATTACTATGATGAGGATGAAGAGTATTATGATGAAGATGAAGAGTATGAGGATGAAGACCATGAATCACCAAAAAAAGAAAAGAATAAAAAAAATAAGAAAAAATTAATAATGGCCATTATAGCAGTTATAGCGTTGCTGTTAGTAGTTACTGGTGCTGGAGCGTTAATGTATGGTAATAATAGTGCAGGTGAAAAACAGGCAGAGGAAGTTAAAGTTCCTAACATTAAAGGAATGTCTTTAGATCAAGCAAAGGCAGAATTAGATAAAGTTGGGCTAACATTAGAAGAAGCTGGAACAGAGGAAAGCACAGAACCAGAGAATACTGTACTAGAAGTATCTCCAGATGTAGGTAGCAGTGTTAAAAAGGGTGATAAGGTTAGAGTAATGCTAAGTGCTGGAGTGACAAAAATTAAAGTCCCAGATATTACAGAAGAATCTATTGATGATGCTAAGAAAATACTTGAAAAGAGCAAATTAACAAATTATGAAGTTAAAAATCAATCAGATGATTCAATACCAAGTGGGAATGTTATAAAAACTGATCCAACAGCTAATTCTGAAGTTGCTGCAGATACGAAGATAACTATATATGTAAGTACTGGGCCATCAGTAAAATATGTTACTGTACCGGATGTAAGAAATAAATCATTAGATGATGCAACACAATCATTAAGTAATTTGGGCCTAAGTGTTAATACTGTGTCACAGACAACTGAGGATCAAAGTAAAGATGGTAAGGTAAGCAGTATGTCTCCTTCATCTGGACAGTCTGTTAAACCTGGAACACAAGTTACTATTACTTATTGGAAGTATAAAGCTCCAGAAAAAAAGAAAATAGATACAACTAAAATAGGATTAAAAGCAGGTATGTCTATGGATGAAGCTATGGAACTTGTAGAAGGAGCAGGGTTAAAGCCAAATGCAGCAGGTGGAACAGGAACTTTAATTGATTGGAGTAAAGGTTCCTATGATGAAGGTAGTACAATAACTTTGACATTTAAACAAAATACAACAACACCTGACCCAGGAAAGACAACTGATCCAAAAAAGCCAACCGATCCAGGAAAGAACACTGATCCAGAGAAACAATAAAAGTATAAAAATAAAGGAGTTATTTCAAAATGACTATGTAAAATCATTTAGGAATACTCCTTTTTTATTTGCTATTTATGACAAAAAAATAAGTTGAAAGTTCAATCTTGAGAAGAAAAATATTTTTAAGAATAAATTAAAAATTACTATTTGATTTGCAATTATGATTAAAATCTGGTTATTATATATAAAGAAATGTTTTTTGGAGGTACTATGGAAGGTAAAATAATTAAAGGTATAGGTGGATTTTATTACATAAAAACAACTAAAGGTATAATAGAGTGCAAAGCTAGAGGTAAATTTCGTCATAAAGATATGAAGCCTATGGTTGGAGATAATGTAACTATAAAGGTGGAAAATGGAAAGGGTGTCATTGAAGATATTCATAAAAGATGCTCAGAACTCATAAGACCAACCGTAGCTAATGTAACTTTAGCCTTTGTGGTTTTTGCTATTAAAAATCCTGATTTAAATTATGATTTGTTAAATAGGTTTTTAGTATTATGTGAAAGTAATAATATTGAAACTATAGTGTGTTTAAATAAAATTGATTTAGTTTCAGAAGAAGAAAGAGAAATAGTAAAAAATAAAATAAATGATATAGGATATGAAGTGTTATTTATAAATGCCAAAAAAGGCATAGGAGTAGATTCATTAAAAGAAAGAATGAAAGATAATGTTACAGTTCTTTGTGGCCCTTCTGGAGCTGGAAAATCAACATTAATAAATACATTAACTGAAAGAAATCATATGGAAACAGGAAAAGTTAGTGAAAAGATAGGTAGGGGAAAACATACTACAAGACATAGTGAACTTATTGAAGTTGATAATGGATTTATTGTGGATACACCAGGGTTTTCAACTTTAGATGTTTCTTTTATGGATAAAGAAAACCTAAGATATTGCTTTCCTGAATTTGAAGAATTAAATGATTCATGCAAATTTAGAGGTTGCCTTCATTATAAAGAACCAGGCTGTGCTATAAAAGAGGCAGTCGAAGAAGGAAAAATTAATAAACATAGATATGAATTTTATGTAAAAACATTAGAAGAAATAATAGAAGGGGGAAAATATAAATGGTAATGATATCACCATCGATATTATCAGCTGATTTTTCAAAACTTGGAGAAGATGTAGAAACATTAGGAAAGGTAGGGGCAGATTGGATTCATATAGATGTTATGGATGGGCAATTTGTGCCAAATATAACTTTAGGTGCTCCTATAGTGAAAGCTTTAAGAAATAAAACAGATAAGGTATTTGATGTCCATTTAATGATAAATGAACCAAGTAGATTTATAGAGGATTTTGTTGATGCTGGCGCAGATATAATAACAGTTCATTATGAAGCGGATAAACATATTGATAGAACAATACAACTTATTAAATCAAAAGGAATTAAAGTAGGGATAGCTTTAAATCCAGGGACACCAGTACATTTGATAAAAGATTTAATAAGTAGCATTGATATGGTGCTTATTATGTCAGTTAATCCTGGATTTGGAGGCCAAAAGTTTATACCTTATTCTTTAGATAAGATAAGAGAAGTAAATGAACTTAAGCATAAATATAATAAAGATTTATTGATTCAAATTGATGGTGGAGTAAGTGAGGGTAATATTAAAGAAATAGTTGAGGCAGGTGTCACAGTTGCTGTTGCAGGTTCTGCTGTGTTTAAAAATAATGAAGTAGAAAAGAACATAGAAGGGTTAAGGAATAGGTTGAAATGAGGGCTATAGTTGTTAGCGGGGGATATAAACCTTCAAAAGAACTTTTGCTTAGTTACATAAAAAAAGATGATTTTATAATTGGTGTGGATAAAGGTTGCAACTGTTTGTATGAATATGAAATAGAGCCTGATATGATTTTGGGAGATTTTGATTCTGCAAAGAAAGAAGTGATTGAAAGTTTTAAGGCAAAAGGAACTAAAATCTTAACTTTTAATCCTGAGAAAGATTATACAGATACAGATTTAGGTTATGAAAAGGCAAAAGAAGTAGGAGCTACTGAAATATTATTTTTTGGAGCTACTGGTAGTAGAGTAGATCATAGTCTTGGAAATGTTGGAATTCTTCTGAAATCCCTTAGAGAAGAAGTTAAAACAGAAATTATAGATGATCATAATAGAATTTTATTAATAGATAAAGAGACAACTTTTAAAGGAAAATATGGAGAACTTATAAGTTTTCATTCTCTTTCAGATATAGTAATTAATGTGAATATAAAAGGTGCTAAGTATGAGTTAAGCAATTATGATATGACTTTACTTGAACCAAGGGCTATTTGCAATGAGTTTATAGATAGTGATATTGTTATATCCTTTAATTCAGGAATTATTATGGTAATTTTTCCAGTAGATTAAAAATTAATGACATAAAAAATAACTTGATTTTATATATTATAGTAAAGATATTTTTTATTAATTGATTTTGGGGGTATTTATGAAGATATTTGCTGTTAAGTTGCCTAAATTTTTATCAAGATTTATTAGATTTTTTATAAGAAAATAATTAGACTACATAAAGTAAAAATCTTGAGATTTTTTTAATCTCAAGATTTTTTTTGAAATAAAAAAATGCATTATTAATGCATTTTTCTATTTGAACTTATATTGCTCTTTGTACCTTACCAGATCTTAAGCATCTTGTGCAAACGTGAACTGTTTTTGGAGTTCCGTTAACTAAAGCTTTTACTCTCTTTATGTTAGGAGCCCAAGTTCTCTTTGATTGACGATGTGAATGGCTGAATTGTACTCCAGATACAACGCCTTTATTACATATCTCGCATCTTCTTGACACTTGAAAACACCTCCTTATTTAATGAAGATAATTCTCTTCAATAGGACAATAAAGATTTTATCACAATAAGTATAAAAAAATCAAGTGAAATATAAAATAAATTAAAGGATGATACTATTATTATATAGATAAATCTTGAATAATATAAATTTGTAGGCTAAAATAAGAGATATGGAAAGAAGAGGAGGAGTTGTAATGGTTGGATTTTCAAAGGAAAATGGATATATACATTACTCTGATGAAGTTTTAGCGAAGATAGTTGGATTATCTACTATGGAATGTTATGGAGTAGTAGGCATGGTGTCTAAAAATGCTGGAGAAGGTTTTTGGGAACTTATGAGAGTAGAAAATTTAAGTAAGGGAGTTAAGATTACACTTACTGAAGGAGATAGATTAAATATTGAATTATTTGTAATGGTGGAGTACGGAACTAAAATTTCTGTTATAGCAAATAATATAATACAAAAGGTTCGTTATAGTGTTGAAAACTTTACAGGGCTAAAAGTTTCATCAGTAACAGTAAATGTTCAAGCGGTAAGAGTCTAGGAGGTAATGATGGAATATATATCAATTAATGGCCGTGATTTTTATAACATGGTTGTAAACGCTAGTAATAGATTGTCTGAGGAAAGTGATTTTGTTAATGCGTTAAATGTTTTTCCTGTTCCAGATGGTGATACAGGAACAAATATGTCTATGACATTTAAGGCGGCAGTAAAGGAAATAGAAAATTTAAACTCTACGTCTATTGGGGAAGTATCTAAAGTGCTTGCAAAGGGTGCTTTGATGGGGGCAAGAGGAAATTCTGGGGTAATTTTATCACAAATATTTAGAGGTATATCTAAAGGGCTAGAAGGTCTTAATGAAGCTGATGCAGGGCAGATGGCAGCTGCATTAAAACAAGGAGCTGATTCAGCTTATAAGGCTGTTATGAGACCAACTGAAGGAACTATTCTTTCAGTAATTAGAGCAACAGCTGAAGCTGGGCTTCAAAGCAATAATGGTGATATAGCAGAACTTATGGATGAGGTAACAAAAGCTGCAAAGGTTATGCTTGATAAGACACCAGAGTTACTTCCTGCTTTAAAAAAAGCAAAGGTAGTTGATTCAGGTGGAATGGGACTTTACATTATATTACAAGGTATGACAGCTGCTCTTAAGGAAGGAATACAAGCTGAAGTTAAAGATATAAATATATCTTCAGGAGTAAAGATTGGAGCTCAATCTACAGCTGATACAGATATTAAATTTGGGTATTGTACTGAATTTATTATATTAGGTGAGGCTAGTGAATCAAAGAAATTCCAAAGTGAAATAGAACATTTGGGAGATTCTATGATAGTTGTTGGATATGAAGATGTAATTAAGGTTCATATACACACTAATGATCCAGGAAATGTTCTATCAAAGGCTGTGAAGTATGGAGAACTTTCTAAGATAAAAATTGATAATATGAGAGAAGAACATAGAGAACTTTTACTAAATGAACAAGAAATTGAAGAAGGTAGTATGGCAAGTGATGAAGTAGCTGCAGAATCTAAGAAATATGGATTTATTACTGTAGCTATGGGAAGTGGAATAACTAATATCTTCAAGGATCTTGGGGCTGATTATGTAATTGAAGGTGGTCAAACAATGAATCCTTCAACTCAAGACATGCTTGAATGTATAGATAAGCTTAATGCAGAACACATTTTTATATTACCTAATAATAAAAATATTATCATGGCTGCAACTCAAGCTGCTGAAATAACAGATAAGGATGTTAGAGTTATACCAACTACTTCGATTCCACAAGGTATTACTTGTATAACTATGTTTAATGGTGATGCTGAAGCTCAAGATAATGAAGCTGATCTTAAAAAGATTATGGAAACAGTAAGCACTGGATCTATAACTTATGCAGTAAGGGATACAGAGATGGATGGACTAGAAATCAAAGAAGGAAATATTCTTGGTTTAGTTGAAGGTAAGATTAAGGAAGTTGGATCAGACAAATTTGAAGTTTCAGAAAAAGTTATTGAGGATATGGTAAATGGAGACAGTGAATTAATTACTTTATTCTATGGAAAAGATGTTACTGAAGATGAAGCGAATAGTTTTGCTTCAAAATTAGAAGAGAAATTTGAAGATTTAGACATTCAATGTTACAAAGGAGATCAACCATTATACTATTTCTTGATGGCAGTAGAATAAGTTTAATATATTGACATAAAAAGCACCTTTGGTGCTTTTTATGCTTTGGAGGAGAAAAAGTATGGATATATATAGTCCGGTTTCAACAATTAAAGGAGTTGGACCTAAAGTTTTAGAAAAATTAAATAAAGCAGCAATATTTAATGTTCTTGATTTGCTTTTATACTTTCCAAGGGATTATGAATTTTTAAGCGGAAATCCTGAATTTGAAGAGATAGATTCAGAGGAAAAACAGATACTAACATGTAAAGTTATAGCTATAAAAAGAGATGTAAGAACTAAAACAGGAAAGTTTTTATCAACTATTGAATTTGAATATAAAGGGCATAAAGTTGAGTGTAAATGGTTTAACCAACCTTATGTTAAAAATAATTTTAGAGTTGGGACTTCATATAATCTTATGGGAAAGTTTAAAAGGGTAGGAAGAATTCTTGAAATAGTAAATCCTATTATAGGAAACCGAGATGCTTTAAGTAGTGAGATAAAACCTATATATACTCTGAAAGGCGAACTTACAGATAAGTTAATTACAAAGCTTGTAATGAGTGTTTTGGATATTGTAGATATATGTGAAAATTTACCGCAATATATACTGGATAAATACAAGTTGATATCACTAGATAAGGCTATCAGGGAGATTCACTTTCCTAAAAGTAGAGAGATTTTAAATAGTGCCATTACTAGACTTAAATTTCAAGAATTATTTACTTATTCTTTGAAATTGCTTTTATTAAAAAGTAAAATTAAGAAAAGTAATAATGGAATGAGTTTTCCTTGGAATGATAAAATTAGAAAGTTAAAAGAAGCACTTCCATATGAGTTGACAGGAGCACAAACAAGGGTGGTTCGTGAAATACTTAGAGATCAAAAAAGTTCATATCCTATGAATAGGCTTGTTCAGGGGGATGTTGGGAGTGGGAAAACTATAGTAGCCTTAATTGCAATATATAATACATATACTAATGGATATAAATCGGCTTTTATGGTACCAACAGAGATTTTGGCAAATCAGCATTATGAAGAGGCTAATAAATTGTTATCTCAATTTGGTGTTGAAATAGAATTATTAACTGGTAGTACTTCTAATAAAGAAAAGATAAGGATTAAAGAAAGAATTAAGGAAGATAAACCATTAGTAGTTATAGGGACACATGCTTTGATACAAGAAGATGTTGACTTTAATAAATTAGGACTTGTTGTTACTGATGAGCAACATAGATTTGGTGTTGAACAAAGAAGTAAACTTATAAATAAGGGGAAAAGAGCAGATGTTGTTGTAATGACAGCTACTCCAATTCCGAGAACTTTAGCGTTATATCTTTATTCTGATTTAGATGTTTCAGTAATTGATGAACTTCCTCCAGGAAGAAAGCAGATTGATACAAGATTCTTTCAAGACAGTTCAAGAAATAGCGCCTATGAATTAGCTAAAGATGAAGTGGAAAAAGGAAGGCAAGTGTATATTGTATGTCCATTGATTGAGGAAGATGAGAAAGAACAACTAAATTCAGTTGAAAGTATTTATAAAAAATTAAAAGAAGGAATATTTAGCGATGTTGAAGTTGAGATTCTTCATGGAAAGATGAAACCTTCGGAAAAAGATGAGATAATAGGAAGATTTAAAGACAATAAAACAAAAGTTTTAATATCAACGACTGTAATTGAAGTGGGAGTAAATGTTCCTAATGCCTCTGTTATGATAGTTGAAAATGCTGAAAGGTTTGGTCTTGCCCAATTACATCAGTTAAGAGGAAGGGTTGGAAGAGGTCAATATGAATCATACTGTATTTTAATAGCCAATGCTAAGAGTAATATTACTAAAAAGAGAATGACCATTATGACAGAATCAACAGATGGTTTCTTTATTTCAGAACAAGATCTTAAGCTTAGGGGATCAGGAGAGATGTTTGGAATGAAGCAAAGTGGGGCAGAAGGACTTCTTTTAGCTGATATATATGAGGATATTGATATTTTAAAATGTGCAAGGGGAGAGGCAAAGCTTATACTTGAAAATGAAGACCCAAATAACATGAGAATGGTAAAAGAAATTTCTTTAGGACTTGAGAAGAGTAGTAAATACATTTGTTTTAACTAAATAGAAGCTATAGTTGTATATTTTTTATAAATTGTATATACTTAGGTAATATGATAAAATGTTTATGATGTTACATCAAGGAGGACTAAAAGTGAGAATTATAGCAGGAAAAGCAAAAGGTCGTAAGTTGATTTCACCAGCAACAATGGAAACTAGACCTACTTTAGATAGAGTTAAAGAAGCGATGTTTAGTTCAGTTCAGGGTTATTTACAGGATGCTGTAGTTGTAGATGTTTTTGCTGGAACAGGAAGTTTAGGTTTAGAGGCTGCAAGTAGAGGAGCCAAAGAAGTTTATTTGATAGATAAAAGTTCAGTAACATTTCCATTATTAAAACAAAATGTAGAAAGTTTGAAATTTAATGATTTCTGTACTCCTCTTAATATGGATTCTTATGAAGCTTTAAAGATGTTAAGTAGAAATGGAAAGAAGTTTGACATAATATTTATAGATCCACCTTATTGCAAAGAAATGATTCCAGAGGCTATGAAAATAGTAAAGGAAAATGATATGCTTAATAAGGATGGGATAATTGTTACAAAAATAGATAGTATTGAAGAGATATATGAAGGATATGAAGACTTAAGGCTTGTAAAAAACAAAAAGTATGGAAATACTACAGTTTGTTTTTATCAATATTAGGGAGGATTAAAATGAAAATTGCAGTATATCCAGGAAGCTTTGATCCTGTGACATTAGGACACTTAGATATTATAACAAGAGGAGCAAAGGCATTTGATAAAGTAATTGTTGGTGTTTTGGTTAATGTTGAGAAAAAAGGACTATTCAATATAGAAGAAAGAGTTGAACTTATAAAAAGAGTTACTAAAGATCTACCTAATGTAGAAGTTGTAAGTTTTGAAGGTTTATTAATCGATTTGATGGAAAAATATAATTCAAGAGTAATATTAAAAGGACTAAGGGCTTTTTCAGATTTTGAATATGAATTTCAAATGGCTTTGATGAATAATAAATTAAATCCTGAAGTGGAAACTTTGTTTATGATGACATCGGCTCAGTATTCTTATGTGAGTTCATCAGCAGTGAAGCAAGTTGCAAAGTTTGGAGCATCACTTGAAGGATTAGTTCCTAAAGGAATTATTCCAGATCTAATGAGGAAGATAAATGTAAAATGATAATGGGTGAGGTGGTAGTATGGGGAAATCTATAGATGTAAATATAGTTGAATTACTTGAATACCTTCAGGATTTAATTGATAATTCTCCTAAGGTTCCAATAAGTGGAAAAACTATGATAGATAGAAAAGAATTTATGGATGTTATTGATCAAATAATAAATTATTTACCAGATGAATTTAAAAAAGCTCAATGGGTAATGAATGAAAAAGACAGGATAATAGGTGAAGCCAAAAAAGAATATGAAGTTGTAAAGAAAGAAACAATGGAAATGATGAGACAAAATATTGAAAATCATGATGTTGTTAGAGAAGCTAAAGTAAGAGCTCAGGAAATAGTTTCAGCTGCAAAAAGAGAAGCTAAAGCTATGAGGCTTGGAGCAAGAGATTATTGTGATGAAATTCTAACTGATTTAGATAAAGAAATTATAGAGAAAAAGGCAGAGCTAATTAAGTCTCTTCAAGAAAGTTTTGAAGGCGTTGCAGGAAAAATTGATGAAAACTTAAATAGTACTAGCTCTACCATTAAAGAAAATATAAAAGAGTTAAGAGATATGAAAAAATAATTTCTTAACTATTTTAAAAATAATAGAGATTAAAAATATAAGTATTACAGGAACTAAATAAATAAAAGTAGTAAATGAGGTTCTAATATATGGCGATATTGAAGATACATTAACACTTCCCAAAAGCAAAAAAGAAGTGAAAAAAGTTATAGCAAAACTAATAATACCCTGCAATAGTTTTAGTAAAGAATACTTTAGTATGGATATGTTATCTTTGCTGATAAATGAACTGGCTTGGGCTATTATACATAATCCTGAAAATGAGCAAAGAAAACTTATTATACTTAATTTTATAGGAAGAATTAGAGTGGATGTGGCAACTATGCTACATCCATTTGTTATTTCAATACTACCTAAAAATATAGAATATAAAGAATTTATAGGAATATGTATTAGTGATTCTATATAATTAAAAAATAGACCTAAACTAGTACTATTTTTTATAATTCCTATGATGATTGAGAATATCACTATAAATCCACCGATTGAGATAGTTGTATTTATAGATTGGTCTAAGGCGTTTTTTAATATTTCACCAAAATTTTTATTATTACTAGAATTTGCTATAGATAGTGTATCTTTTGAGTAGTATTTTTTCCTTTTTGTTAAAATTCCTATTATAATTGGCGAAATGTAGTTTGCTATAAGAAGTATATATGAAAGTTTTATATTACCGAGCATTACTGTTGCAACTGGACCTATAATAAATAAAGGACTGCAGTTTGTAGCAATATTAATTAATCGTGTATATTCTTTTTTATCTATATATCCTAGATTATAAATATCAGATGAATATTTTGCGCCTAGGGGATATCCACATAAGATGCTTGCAGTGATAGGAAAAGAACAATTTTTAGAAAGACCTAAAGGCTTACAAAACAATGGACCTAAAAATCTTGAGTATAAAGCTATTCCATCATAAGCAATTAATAAATTGCAGATTAAAGTGAACGGAAGAACAGTTGGTAAGATAGATGTAAACCATAGTTTGCATCCATCTATTGCAGATTTCATAGATTCTTCTAAATTTATGAAAAAAATAATAATTAACAAACTTATAAAAAAGGATATTGTATAATTCCTTTTTAAGTCTAGTAGTTTAAATAATATAGGTATTAATATAATAATTAAAAGCCATAAGAAAATAATACTAATCATGAAATCACTCCCATCCATAGTATTTATATTTCTTATGACGTAATTATATTATAGTTACTTTAAAAATATTGGACTTTTATAATAATCATCATATGGAGAAATAGAATTATTTAGTATTGAATAGGCCTTTGTACCTAATAAATCTGTTTCTAATTTTGTGTCTATTATTTCTTTGGATATTTTTGTTATTATATTAATTTCATTTTTTTTCTTAATTTCCTTTAAAATTTTACTTCCTACAGAATTAAAAGCTAATGGTCTAATATAATTAGTATCATCTTCAATTAAATCAGTACAATCATAATTTTCTAAACCAATAAAGAAAGAAATTAATATTCTGCTAATCCTTGTATATGTATATCTTTTACTTTTTATCCTTAAAATTAAATCATTTAAATTTTTTGCATTTAAAATTTCTTTTAAAATTTTATTATCAATACCTTCTTTTACCCCCAAAACTTTGTTAATCTTTTCACCTTCGGTGAGGATTTTATACCTTAAAAATGGGAAAATATCATTCTCGCTAACAAGTTTACAATTATTATTAACAATGTTCTCTAAAGCTTTATAACTAGCTTTTGGTAGTGATGTTTTTAGCTTTGACAAATCATTTGTTGTGTTCAAAAAAGCTCTTATGGATGTTGCAGATGGATAATCTGTTTTGATTTCAGTATCATTATAGTTAGAACCAGCTCTTTTTAAGGTCTTTGGAATAATTGAACTATTAATTTTTTTTAATGCTTTAATATATTCAATAGCTAATATATTATTTGAGTTGGATATTATTTCATCACAGGGAATACCAGATAAAAACTCCCTAAGAGCCATACTTCGAGCTGTATGAAATGGTAATCCTCTGTTTAATTCTTGTTTTAAGACTGATTTAAATTTATCTGGTTCATTTAATAAGGTAGAAGCAATTTGATTTAGTTGCTCTATTTTTCCATGTTCGCTTCCGAAATATATATGTTTAACAACCCCAGTTTTATTAAGTATTTTAACAGCTCCCTCTGCAAAGGATTCAGCTGATGAAATAGAATAAACTAAAGGTAACTCAATTACAAGGTCAGTACCATTTTCTACAGCCATTTTAGCTCTAGTCCATTTATCAGTTATAGCTGGAATTCCTCTTTGCATAAAATTGCCACTCATTATGCAAATGACTCCATCACAATTGGTATCTTTTTTAGCCATTTCAAGATGATGCTGATGTCCAAGATGGAATGGATTATATTCAGTTATTATTCCTGTAATTTCCATAAATAAACTCCTTCTTTAGAATAGTTTATAGTAATTATAACATATAAAAAATATTTAGAATTGCTTGTTAATAAATAAACGTTATCTGACAATTAAGATAATTAAAAATCTAAAGACTTTAGTAAAATAGGGGATTTTGAAGAATTTTATGTTGAAATTATTCTTCTCTTAGGAGTATAGTAGTAGTATCAGATAAAGAGTTTTGAAAGGAGAATTACTATGGAACTTATGAATAAGATTTTCCAGGTAGCAAAATCTAATAAAAAAAGAATAGTACTTCCAGAAGGAAATGAAGAAAGAACAATTGCAGCTGCAGAACAAATTCAAGCGGAGGGTTTTGCATATCCTGTATTAGTAGGTAATGATGAAGAAATATTAAATAAAGCTAAAGGTTTAGGGGTAGACTTAAACGGAATAGAAATCGTTAACCCAGAAAAATCAGAAAGATTACAAGCTTATATTGAAAGCTTTTATGAATTAAGAAAAAATAAAGGAATGACTATTGAAAAAGCAGAAAAAATAGTTAGAGATCCATTATATTTTGGAACAATGATGGTAAAACTTGATGATGCTGATGGAATGGTATCAGGTGCTGTTCACACAACTGGAGATCTTTTAAGACCAGGACTTCAAATAATTAAGACAGCACCAGGTGTTTCGGTTGTATCAAGTTTCTTTATAATGATGGTACCAGGATCAAACTATGGTGAAGAGGGGATGTTATTATTCTCCGATTGTGCAGTTAATCCAAATCCAAATGAAGACCAATTAGCAGCTATAGCTATTGCAACAGCAGAAACAGCTAAAAATTTATGTAATGTTGATCCAAAAGTTGCAATGTTATCATTCTCAACTATGGGAAGTGCTGATGGTGATTTAGTTAATAAAGTTAGAAATGCAACAGAAAAGGCTAAAGAATTAAGACCAGATTTATTAATAGATGGGGAATTACAATTAGATGCAGCTATAGTTAAAAAAGTAGCGGATCAAAAAGCTCCAAATAGTAAGGTTGCTGGTAAAGCGAACGTTTTAGTATTTCCAGATTTACAAGCAGGAAATATTGGATATAAATTAGTGCAAAGATTTGCAAACGCAGAGGCAATTGGACCAATTTGTCAAGGATTTGCAAAACCTATAAATGACTTATCAAGAGGCTGTAGTTCAGAAGATATAGTTAAAGTTGTAGCTATTACAGCAGTTCAAGCACAAAGTACAAAGTAAATGATAAAAAACTTAAAAAGGGGGAGTTACAAATGAAAGTTTTAGTAATAAATTGCGGGAGTTCTTCATTAAAATATCAGCTTATTGATATGAGCAATGAAGGATTACTTGCTCAAGGATTAGTTGAAAGAATAGGAATTGAAGGATCAATTCTTACTCAAAAAGTTAGTGGGAAAGATAAATATATTGTTAAAACACCTATGGGAGACCATAAAGATGCTATTCAACACGTGTTAAATGCTTTGGTCTGTGAAGAACATAATGTTATGAAATCTATGGATGAAATATCTGCTGTTGGACATAGAGTTGTTCATGGTGGAGAAAAGTATTCAGAATCTGTGTTAGTTACAGATGAAGTTATGGCTTATTTGGAAGAGTGTGTTAAGCTAGCACCTTTGCATAATAGACCTAATATAATTGGTATAGAAGCTTGTAAAGCATTAATGCCTAATGTACCTATGACTGTAGTTTTTGATACTGCTTTCCATGGAACAATGCCAGAAAAAGCATTTCTTTATGCTTTGCCATATGAATTATATGAAAAGCATGCAATAAGAAAATATGGATTCCATGGTACAAGCCATAAGTATGTATCTAGAAAAGTAGCAGAAGTTATGGGTGAAAATATTGAAGATTTAAAAATAATTACATGTCATATAGGTGCTGGAGCTAGTATAGCTGCTGTAAAAGGTGGAAAGTCTATAGATACAACAATGGGATTTACTCCACTTGATGGCGTAATCATGGGAACTAGATCAGGAAGTATAGATCCTGCAATAGTAATATATTTAGTTAATGAACTTGGTTATTCTATAGATGAAGTTAATGAAATTTTAAATAAGAAATCAGGACTTCTTGGAATTACAGAAAAGAGTTCAGATATGAGAGATATAAAGGACGCTGCATATAAAAAAGGAGATAAGAGAGCTCAGCTTGCTATAGATATGTATACTTATAGTATAAAAACTAAAATAGGTGCATATTCAGCTGCTATGGGTGGAGTAGATGTAATAGTATTTACTGCAGGAGTAGGAGAAAATTCTTTTGAAACAAGAAGAGATATTTTAGAGGGATTTGAATATTTAGGAATTAAGTTAGATGCTGAAAGAAACAATGTAATGGGAGAAACAGCACTTATTACAACAGATGATTCTAAAGTAAAAGTTTATGTAATTCCAACTAATGAAGAATTGATGATAGCTAAAGAAACAGTAGATTTGTTAAAATAAGTCCTTGACTTTTTTCGCGCTGCTTTATATAATGAATTGTGTTTATTCAGTAAATATTTTAGCTAAGGAGTGAAAATGCTCTTAGAAGAGCAGTTTTTATGAAGATACAATTTTCAGACTTAATATCTAAAAGAGAAAGAAAAAAAAGTATTTCCTATAAGTTTAGCCTTGAGCCTTTTTATTTTGAAGGAGACAAGATTAAACCTGTTTCAGATGTAGAGGTTACTGGTGAAGCAACTTCTGATAATGAAATAGTAGTTATAAAAGCTCATATGAAAAGTGAATTGGAACTTATTTGTTCTAGATGCTTAGAGGCCTTTATCTATCCAGTAGATATTGATATAGAAGAAAGGTTTACAATTGATGCGAATCTTTTTGATGAAGAGGATGTGACATTTGTAGATGATGATGTCTTAGACATCAGAGAAATAGTTGAGTCTTCAATTATTTCAACCTTGCCTATAAAAAGACTTTGCAGGGAAGATTGCAAAGGACTTTGTCAAAGTTGTGGTGTTAACTTAAATAGAGAAACATGCAACTGCAATAACGATGATTATGATCCTAGGCTTGAAGGCTTAAGAGCGTTGTTTGATAATAAGGAGGTGTAAGCATGGGAAATCCAGCAAGAAAGACATATAAAGCTAAAAGAGATTCAAGAAGAGCTCAAACATTCAAAGCTAGTATACCTGGTATAATTGAATGTCCTCAATGTCACGAAATGAAACTTGCTCATAGAGTATGTAAAAATTGTGGTTACTATAAAGGTAAAGAAGTAGTAGTTACTGAAGAATAAAGAAAGTCTTATGACTTTCTTTTCTTTTATATATAAAAAAAGGAGAGAATACTATGAAAATAGCTATAGATGGTATGGGTGGAGATCATGCACCACAGGCTGTAGTAGATGGAGTGGTGCAAGCGATAAAGGATTATAGTAATATAGAAATGTATATTACTGGTCCAAAAGATAAAATTGAAGCAGAGCTTTCAAAATATAATTATCCAAAAGAAAGAATAAAAGTAGTTGACGCTACAGAAGTAATTTCACCTAATGAACATCCTGTAATGGCACTTAGAAAGAAGAAAGACTCTAGCATTGTTAAAGCTTTAAACTTAGTTAAGTCAGGAGAATGTGAAGCGGTCATTTCAGCAGGTAGCACTGGTGCATTTTTAGCTGGATGTACATTTGTTATTGGAAGAATTAAAGGGGTAGAAAGACCAGCTTTAGCTCCAATAATGCCAGGAAGAAATGGACATTTTATGGTTGTGGATGTTGGGGCTAATGTTGATTGTAAACCAAGTTATCTTGTTCAGTTTGCACATATGGGAAAAATTTATTATGAAACTATGTTTGATAATAAAAACGTTTCAGTTGGGCTTGTTAACATAGGAGCTGAAGAAGAAAAAGGAAATGATCTAACAAAAAATACTTATAAACTTTTAAAAGAAGAAAATTTAAATTTTGTGGGTAATGTAGAGCCTAGGGAAATTCCTAAGGGAGATGTGAATGTTTTAGTAGCAGATGGTTTTGTGGGTAATACGGTTTTAAAGATGTATGAAGGTTGTGCTTCGACTTTACTAGGAATGATAAAGGATGAAATTTATGCTTCACCATTGATTTCGAAAATAGGAGCAGCACTTTTGAAGCCTGTGTTTAAAAAGCTTATGGTTAAGTTTGACTATAAAGAAGTTGGAGGAGCTCCATTTTTAGGTGTTGATGGTATATGTATTAAGGCACATGGAAGTTCAGATGGTAAGGCTTTTAAAAACGCTATAAAACAAACAAAGATATTTAGTGAAAGAAAGATACTAGATAAAATTAAATTAGAATTTGATAAGGAAAAATAATCTCTTATTTTTGAAAAGTCATATTGACGAATATATTGATATATACTATTATCTAAATGAAAGGACTTTGGAGGTGAAGGTAATGTTTGAAAAAATACAAGAGATTATAGCTGATAAATTAAGCGTGGATGCTGAAGATATCACTTTAGATTCATCATTTATAGATGACTTAAATGCAGATTCATTAGATATTGTTGAACTTATAATGGCTTTAGAAGATGAATTAGAATTAGAAATTCCAGATGAAGATGTAGAAGGTTTTAAAACAGTTGGAGACGTAGTAAACTACGTTAAAGCACATCACGAGGAATAATTTAATCCCGCAAATTTCGCGGGATTTTAATTTTGTTTAGTTTATTCTTGAATTTATTAGAAAAACTCTAAAAATTGAAGAATAAACTTTTAGAGGAGCGTAGTAGATGAAAAATTTTAATTTGACTATGGTGGAAGAGGCGGTTGGAGTTAAGTTTAAAGATGATAGCTTAATTAAGACTGCATTAACACATAGTTCTTATGCAAAACAATTTAAAGATGGCTATTATAATGAGAGACTTGAATTTTTAGGGGATTCTGTTTTGCAATTATGTATTACAGAATACTTATTTACTAATTATAAAAGCAAGGCAGAAGGAGAACTTACTAAATTAAGAAGTTTAATAGTATGTGAAAATTCACTTTACAATGTAGCTAAAAAAATAAATTTGGGTAAATTTATTAGAATGAGCAAAGGAGAAGAAATGACGGGAGGAAGAGAGAGAACGTCAATCCAAGCTGATGCGGTTGAGGCTGTTATAGCAGCTATATATCTAGATAAAGGAATTGAAGAAGCTAAAACGTTCATTCTAAAAGAGTTTAAAGATATAATAAACAAGGCTATTAAAAATAAAATAATATTAGACTTTAAAACAAAACTTCAAGAACATTTACAGATAAATGGTGAAGTTAATATTAATTATGATCTTATAAAATATGAAGGGCCACCTCATAATAGAAGATTTTTTGTAAGTGTTTTAGTGGATAATAAAGAGATGGGAAAAGGTTCAGGCCTTAGTAAAAAGGAAGCCGAACAAAGTGCAGCAAAAGAAGCTCTTATAAAATTGGAGGTAATTGATGAGTAAAAATTATTATATTATACCAATCTTTGTTCCTCATGAAGGGTGTCCTCATGATTGTGTTTTTTGCAATCAAGATAGAATAACAGGTTCTAATGAAAAAGTAACGGCAGAGACAGTAAAAAAAACGGTTGAGGAATATTTAAAGACTATAAGCCGAGAAAATTCTACAATTGAAATTTCGTTTTTTGGTGGTACTTTTACAGGGATAAAAGAAGAGAAACAAAGGGAATTGTTAAAAGTTGCGAAGGAATATAAGGATAAAGGGCTTATAGATAAAATAAGAATGTCAACAAGGCCAGATTATATAAGCGATTATATATTATCATATCTAAGGGAGTATAGTGTAGATATTATAGAATTGGGAGTTCAATCATTAGATGAATCTGTGCTTATAGCTTCAGGAAGAGGGCATACAACAATAGATGTGCAAAATGCTTCTAAATTAATTAAAGAATATGGGATGATTCTTGGTCATCAGATTATGCCTGGACTTCCAAAAGACAGTTTTGAAATTGATTTAGATACGGCAAAGAAATCTATAAACATGAAACCAGACATATGTAGAATATATCCTTCTTTGGTGATAAAAGATACTCCGATGGAGATTATGTACAAAAGAGGAGATTACATACCATACTCTTTAGAAGAGGCTGTAGAGATATGCAAAAAAATATATAAATTGTATATAGGTGCGGGAATTAATGTGATTAGAATAGGACTTCAACCAACTGATGAGATAGCTGAAGGCAAAGATGTTGTAGCTGGACCTTTTCATCCTGCTTTTAGAGAATTGGTAGAAGGAAGTATATTGGCAGATGAAGTTCGTAATAAATTAAAAGACCATTATAAAGGAATTATAAAAATTAATGGAAAAGATTTAAGCAAGCTTTATACAAACAAAAAGTTTTATTTTAAAAAATTAGAGGCTGAAGGCTATAAATTAAAAGTTTTTATCAGAGATGATATAGATAGAGGAAATATTATAGTTGAAAAAGAAGAGTAAATATAATATTCTAATGGACTACTTCGAATTGTATATTTTATGCAGAAGTAGTCTTTTTGAATAGCTAATATAGAGGATATTGAAATTATTGAGTTTTTACTATAAACTTAAGTTTGAAAAGGAGTTGTTAGGATGAAAAAGCAAACAAGACAAAAGGTAATGTACATAATAACTATAATTATGGTAATTATTTTTATTGCTGGATTAATTCCAGCTATATTTAGATAATAAGGAGTGGAATAGATTGTTTTTAAAGTCTCTTGAAATAAGAGGGTTCAAGTCCTTTGCAGATAAAACAGAACTAAAATTTAAAAAAGGTGTAACAGCAGTCGTAGGACCTAATGGAAGTGGGAAAAGTAATATATCCGATTCTGTTAGATGGGTTTTGGGAGAACAAAGTGTAAAGACTCTAAGAGGGGGAAAGATGGAAGATGTTATCTTTGCAGGTACTCAATTTAGAAAACCTGTGGGGTTAGCACAAGTATCATTAACCTTAGATAATCAAGATGGAGCTCTTTCGACTGAATACAATGAAGTAACCGTTTCTAGAAGAATATTTAGGTCTGGAGAAGCTGAATATTTGATAAATGGTACAAAGTGTAGGTTAAAAGATGTTACTCAATTGTTCATGGATACAGGGATAGGTAAAGAAGGGTATTCTTTAATTGGACAAGGTAAAATTGAAGCTATATTAAGTGGAAAGCCTGAAGAAAGAAGGGCTCTTCTTGAAGAGGCAGCTGGGATAGTTAAATATAAGTCTAGAAAAGAAGAAGCTGAAAAGAAATTATCAAATACAGATGAGAATTTAGTTAGAATAAGAGATATTATATCTACTTATGAAGAGAGGATAGAACCATTAAGAATTGAGAGAGAGAAAGCTCTGAAATATAAAGAAATTTCAGATGAACTTAGAGAAAAAGAAGTATCTATATTGGTTCATAATATTAGACAAATAGAAGAGGTTTTAAATGATTATACTGAAGAGGTTCTTAATGGTGAAGAAAGTTTAAAGAAAAAGAAAAATGAATTGGCAGAAGAAAAAGAAAAATTAAGAGCTTTAGAAGAAGCTATTGAAAATTTAGAAAAGAAAGCTTCAAGAGAAAAATCAGAGTATTATGAAAGAAAAGATGAGATATCTCAAATCTCAAATGATATAGAAATATATAAGGAAAGAATTAAAAATTTAAAAGGTATAATTGAAAAAAATTGTGTAGCCATAGAGGACATAAAAAATAAAATTATAAAACTTGAAGAAGACAAAGGAAATGCTAATATAGAATTATCTTTAAAGCAAGAAGAACAAAAGGCTAAAATGGAAGAAATTAAAGAAAATGAAGAAAACAATAAAGGATCAATAGACAAAATTTCTGAAATTGAAAGTGAAATTAAAAAATTAAAGGATAGTGAATTTGAACTTTTAAGAGCGCATTCTGAAATTAGCAATTCTATAACACTTATAAATAATGATTTGAAAATAAAACAAGAAAAAATAGAACTGGCTAAAACATCATTAATATCAACAGAAGGAAATATTAAAATTAATGTGGCTACGCTAGAGAGTCTTAAAGAAAATCTTGAGAAAAATAGAAATGATGTTAAAGATATTGAAGAATTAATAATAGAAAAGAAAAAAGAAATAGCTAGTTTAAGTGGTAAAATTACAAGAAAAGATGGAGAAATTAGAGCTTTAAACAAAACCATTAATGAGATAGAAGCAAATAAAAATATCCTAACTAATTTAGAAAAACATTATGAAGGGTACAATAGATCAGTAAAAACATTAATGGAGAAAATTAGTGAAGGATTTATGCCAGAAGCAAATGGAACAAAAGTAGTTGGGGAAGTATTTAAGGTTGAAAAAGAATATGAAACAGCTGTAGAAATTGCTTTAGGTGCAGGAATTTCAAATGTTATAACAGATAATGATAAAATAGCTAAAGAACTTATTAATTATCTAAAGAAAAATAACTTAGGGAGAGCTACCTTCTTGCCTTTGAATAATATTAAAGGTAATAAGTTACAATTAGATAATTCTATAAAATCTATGAATGGATTTATAGGGATAGCAGCTGAAATAATAGAGTTTAAAGAAAAGTATGAAAAGGCTATTAACAATCTTTTGGGGAGAACTATAGTTTGCACAGATATGGATGCTGCTTTAGCTATTTCAAAACGAGGAAATAATAGTTATAGAATAGTTACGTTACATGGAGAAATAATAGCTCCAGGTGGAGCATTAACTGGTGGTAGTATAAATACTAGAAATGCAAACATACTAGGAAGAAAAAGAGAGATTGAAATTTTAGGACAAAACCTAGAGACTAAAAAGCTTGAGTTAACAAAAGAACTTAATGAAATTGAAGCTCTTAAGACAAGTCTTAAAAATTTAGATGAAGAGATTTTGAATAGTAGAGATGAGGTTCATTTTAAAAATGTTGAAATAGCGAAAGTTGAAAGTGAAGTAAAGGTTCTTAAAAATGAGATAGATAAACTTACTCATAGTATTCAATTATCTAATGGGGAAGTTAATAGAAATGAAGAAGAAATAAAAAGATTAAATATTTCTTTGGATGAAAAAGAAAAAGAATTAACTTATTTAGATGAGCAAAAAAATTCTAACAAGGATAAAATTCTTGAGCTTGATATGACTTTAATTAATTCAAGGGATAAAATTAATGAAGCTCGTGAAGTATTAACAGATTTAAAGGTGAACAAAGCCTCGTTAGATGAAATGATATTGAGCAAGAAAAATGAAGTTCTAAGGATTGATTTTGAAATAAATGAAAATAATTTAAAGATTTCAACCATGGATGAAGAAAATAAAGAAAATAAAGAAAATGTTAATGAACTAGATGGAAAAATACTTGCAAAAACAGAGGATATAAATTTAATTGAAAAAAGAATTGTGGAATTAGAAGGATTATTTAAAGAAGATGAATTGCAGAAAGAGAAGTTTAAGGAAGACTTTAGAAAAAAAGATAGTTTAATTAATGAATCCTTAGTTATAATAAATAAGGAAGAAGGAGAACTTAATAAAAAAGAATTCCAAAAAGAAAAGAGTGGAATGGAAAAAGATAATCTTTATATAAAGTTGAATGAAGAACTAAACCTTACTCTAGCAGAAGCTCAGGAAATAGCTATAGATGTACCTGATGTTAATAAATTTAAAGAGGATATTGGAAATTTAAAAAGAAAAGTAACTGCTTTAGGTATAGTTAATCTAGCAGCTATTGAAGAATATGAAGAAATAAAAGAAAAGTATGAATTTATGTCATCTCAAGAAAAAGACTTAGAGCTGGCAAAAGGAGAACTTTTAGAGGTTATTGATGAGATGACTTCGAAAATGAAAATTATGTTTAAAGATAATTTCAAAATACTTAATAGAAATTTTGATGAAACTTTCAAAGAGTTATTTAAAGGTGGAAGCGCTGAACTTATATTATCAGAAGGTGATGAACTTACTGCAAATATAGATATTAATGTTGAACCACCTGGGAAAAAACTGCAAAATATAAATCTTATGTCTGGAGGAGAAAAGGTATTATCAGCTATTGCTTTATTATTTGCAATTTTAAAAATGAAACCAACACCTTTCTGTATTCTAGATGAAATAGAAGCAGCTTTAGATGATGCAAATGTATATAGATATGCAGAATTTTTAAAGGAATTTTCCAATTTAACTCAGTTCATAGTTATTACTCATAGAAAAGGAACAATGGAAGCTTGTGATGTAATGTATGGTGTTACTATGGAGGAAAAAGGAGTTTCAAAGGTGGTCTCAGTTGACTTAAGTGAAAATTAGGAGGGAAATTTATGTTTGGGAACTTATTTGATAAACTAAAATCTGGATTAGCAAAAACGAGAGATGGATTAACAGATAAAATTAATGAAGCTCTTAAACTTGCTGTTACAATAGATGATGATTTATATGAAGAATTAGAAGAAATACTTATAACATCTGATATAGGTATGGATACTACTATGGAGATTATAGAAAGACTAAAAGCTAAGATAAGAAAAGAAAAAATAAATGACACAGAATTAGTTGTTCCTGCATTAAAAACTGTTATTAAGGAAATGATGCTTGAAGGTGATGATAGAGAAGAAGATAGAATTCAAAAGAAAGTACTTTTAGTAATTGGAGTTAATGGTGTTGGCAAAACTACTTCGATAGGAAAGTTAGCTGCAAAAAACAAGGCTGAAGGTAAAAAGGTATTACTAGCAGCAGCAGATACTTTTAGAGCAGCAGCTATAGATCAATTAGATATTTGGAGTAAGAGAGCTGGGGTTGATATAGTTAAACATGAAGAGGGGTCAGATCCAGCTGCAGTTGTTTTTGATGGGATTCAAGCAGCAAAGGCTAGAAATGTAGATTTGCTTATTTGTGATACAGCAGGTAGGCTTCACAATAAGAAAAATCTTATGAATGAGTTAGCTAAGATAAACAGAATAATTGATAGGGAATACGGTGAAGAAAATAAAGAGACACTATTAGTTTTAGATGGAACAACAGGACAAAATGCAGTAATACAAGCTAAGCAGTTTATGGAAGCTTGTCCTATAGACGGCATAATTCTAACTAAACTTGATGGAACAGCTAAGGGTGGAGTAGTTATATCAATAAAACAAACTTTAAATATACCTGTAAGATATATAGGTGTAGGTGAAAGTGTAGATGACCTTCAAGAATTTGATGCAGAAAGCTTTGCGGAAGCATTATTTTAAATAATTTAAGGTGTTAAGTAAAAATACTTGACACCCTTTTGAAAATTTGTTATTATCTCTTTTGTGGGTAAGGTGATTAAGGATGGAAGATAGGGTCGAAATTTCATTACTTATGGACTTTTACAGTCCACTATTAACTGAAAAACAACGTAACATTATGGAGTTATATTATAACGAGGATTTATCCTTAGCTGAAATAGCTGAACTGAATAACACAAGCCGTCAAGCTATACATGATTTAATTAAAAGATGTTACAAGTTGCTTTTATCTTATGAGAATAAACTTAACTTACTTCAAAAGAGTATGAATCGTGAAAATAAAATTATAGATTTCTTAGATAATTTGAGAGATAATCATTCTATAGATGATAAAGAATATGATATCTTAAAAAGTGAATTAGAGGATTTATAGTAAATTAGGAGGTTTAGTATGGCTTTTGAAGGATTAGCAGAAAAGCTTCAAGGAACTCTTAAGAAATTAAGAGGTAAAGGGAAGCTAAATGAAAAAGATATTAAAGAGGCTATGAGAGAAGTTAAGCTAGCATTATTAGAAGCTGATGTTAACTATAAAGTGGTTAAGAGTTTTGTTTCAAATGTTAGTAGTAAATGTGTTGGAGAAGAAGTTTTACAAAGCTTAACTCCTGGGCAACAGGTAGTTAAGATAGTTAATGATGAACTTACCAATCTTATGGGTGGAAGTGAAAGTAAAATTAACTATGCCAGTACAGGACCTACAGTGATTATGCTGGTAGGACTTCAAGGTGCAGGTAAGACTACAATGTGTGGTAAACTTGCATTGGAACTTAGAAAAAACAACAAAAAACCTTTGCTTGTAGCTTGTGATATATATAGACCAGCAGCTATTAAACAATTACAAGTTGTTGGTAAGCAAATAGAGGTTCCTGTATTTGCTATGGGAGATAAAATATCACCAGTGGATATAGCAAAATCTGCTATTAAACAAGGTAGAGAAGATGGCAATAATGTTATTATTATTGATACTGCCGGTAGACTTCATATTGATGAAGAACTTATGCAAGAGCTTAAAGATGTGAAGGAAGCTATAAGTCCAAATGAAATTTTATTAGTTGTAGATTCAATGACTGGTCAAGATGCTGTTAATGTTGCAGAAAGTTTTAATAATGAACTTGATGTTTCAGGTGTTATCTTAACTAAGCTTGATGGAGATACAAGAGGTGGTGCAGCTTTATCTATAAGGAGCATTACTGAAAAACCAATAAAATTTGCTGGTGTTGGTGAAAAGATGAATGATTTTGAGGTGTTTCATCCAGATAGGATGGCTTCAAGAATTTTGGGTATGGGAGATGTATTGTCTTTAATAGAAAAGGCTCAAGAAGCTATAGATGAAAAAGAAGCTGGAGACTTAGCTAAAAAGATGATGGGCTCAGAACTTAATTTTGAAGATTATCTTACAATGATGTCTCAAATGAAAAAGCTAGGACCTTTGAATAAGCTTCTAGAGATGATGCCTAGTATGC
This sequence comes from Clostridium sp. SHJSY1, assembly GCF_031626875.1. Classification (NCBI taxonomy): domain Bacteria; kingdom Bacillati; phylum Bacillota; class Clostridia; order Eubacteriales; family Clostridiaceae; genus Clostridium; species Clostridium sp. SHJSY1. Next base: position 43,010 of record NZ_JANDMF010000005.1, on the reverse strand, counting down.
CGGGTTTAGACACTAGTGCATTAGGTGAAGCAAATTTAGAAAAAGGCCAAAAGCAAATGGATAAGATGGAAGCTATCATTTATTCTATGACACTAAAAGAGAGAAGAAATCCATCACTTGTAATAGGGTCTTCTTCAAGAAAGAAGAGAATTGCATTAGGAGCAGGGACTACAATACAAGAAGTTAATAAAGTTATTAAAAGTTATGAAATGACAAAGAAGAGTATGAAGCAAATGAAGTCATTCACTAAAAAGTCTAAAAAAGGACTGTTTGGCAAAATGCCTTTCATGAGTTAAATATATAGATACCTTTGAAGGAGGTGAAATAAACATGGCAGTAAAGATAAGACTTAGAAGAATGGGTGCTAAGAAAGCTCCTTTCTATAGAATAGTAGTTGCAGATTCAAGAAGTCCAAGAGATGGAAGATTTGTAGAAGAAATTGGATATTATAATCCAATCGTTAAACCAGTAGAATTTAAGGTTAACGAAGAAAAAGCTACTGAATGGTTAAAGAAAGGTGCTCAACCTACAGATGTAGTTAAGAGACTTTTTGACCAAGCAGGCCTTAACAAGTAATTTTTGGAGGTGAATACTGTAAACTGATTTTGTTTACAGACACTATATGAAAGAATTAGTTGAGCTAATAGCTAAATCCATTGTTGATAAACCAGAAGATGTTTATGTTAATGAAGTGGTTCAAGAGGATTCTATCCTTTTGGAGCTTAAAGTTAATCAAGAAGATGTGGGTAAAGTTATAGGAAAACAAGGTAGAATAGCTAAGGCTATTAGAACAGTAGTAAAGGCTGCTGCAATAAAGGAAGCAAAAAAAGTAGTAGTAGAGATAATCTAAAATAAAGAGTTAGGTGTAGCCTAACTCTTTTTGTACATTTACCTGAAAGATGAGGTGAAATATATGAGTGATGAATTTTTTAATGTAGGGCAGATAGTCAATACACATGGAATAAAAGGTGAAGTTAAGGTAATGTGCCTTACTGATAATCCGGAAAATTTTAAAAGATATGAAAAGATATTAATAGATGAAAAATGGTTTAATATATTAAGTGTAAAATTTCAAAAAGGTAGAGTTATTCTAAAACTTGAAGGAATAGAAGATATAAATACTGCTGAAACTTATAAGACTAAATATTTAAGTATCCCAAGAGAAGAAGAACCAGAACTTGAGGAAGATACATTTTATGTGGTTGATATAATTGGTTGTACAGTATTTGATACTGAAGGCAAGGATTTGGGTAAGGTTTTTGATGTAATAGAAACTAAGAATAATGATGTATATTGGATTAAACAACCAAAGCAACTATTGATACCAGTTCTTAGGAATATAGTATTAGATGTAAATGTTGAAGATAAAAAAATACTAATTAGACCTGTAGGAGAATGGCAAGATGAAGATTAGTATTTTAACCCTTTTTCCTGAAATGTTTTCTATATTTGATAATTCAATTATAGGTAGGGCAAAGGAAAAAGGATTAGTTGAAATAGATTGTATAAATATAAGAGATTACACTTTAAGTAAACATAAAAAAGTTGATGATTATCCTTATGGTGGCGGTGCTGGAATGGTTATGGCACCCCAACCTTTAGTTAGTTCAATTAAAGCATGTAAAGAAAATAACAAAGGGAAAGTTATATTTTTAGGGCCTAGAGGGAAAACTTTTAATCAAGATATGGCAAAAAAACTTTCACAGGAAAAAGAATTGATATTTATATGTGGTCATTATGAAGGGATAGATGAAAGAGTATATAAACATATAGATATGGAAATTTCTTTAGGAGATTTCATTTTAACAGGTGGAGAAATGGCTGCAATACCTGTTGTGGACTCGATTTTAAGGCTGCTTCCAGGAGTTTTAGGTAAAGAAGAAAGTTTTATGGATGAATCTTATTCTGATGGTCTTTTAGAATATCCACAATATACAAGACCGGAGGTATATGAAGGAGATAAAGTTCCAGAAGTTTTGATTTCAGGTCATCATGAAAATATAAGAAAGTGGAGAAGAAAACAATCTCTTTTAATCACAAGAGAAAGAAGAATAGATTTATACAAAAAGGTAAAACTTAGTAAGGAAGACATAAAGATATTGAATACTGACAAGATATAAAAAAATCTTGCTTTAAAAAAATTGCTGTGATAGAATATAATTTGTGCTAGTACGGGCGCTCCTCTGTAGAACTCGGCTTCTGCATGAACGTCAAATTAACTAAAAGGAGGAATGCACAATGAACGAAATATTAAGACAAATTGAACAAGAACAAATTAGAACTGATTTACCAAGCTTCAACATAGGTGATACTATTAAAGTTTATGTAAAAATTAAAGAAGGTAACAGAGAAAGAGTTCAAGCTTTCGAAGGAACTGTAATTAAGAAGCAAAATGGTGGTTTAAGAGAAACTTTTACTGTAAGAAGAGTTGCTTATGGTACAGGTGTTGAAAGAACTTTCCCAATTAATACTCCAATCATCGAAAAGATTGAAGTTACTAGAAGAGGTAAAGTAAGAAGAGCTAAATTATACTACTTAAGAGACAGAGTAGGTAAGGCTGCTAAGGTTAAAGAATTATTAAGATAATTTTTGTTTAGGGAAGGGGGACTGTATGGTCCTCTTTTTTCATATATAAATTTAGGAGGAAAATACATGGCTATAAATTGGTTTCCGGGTCATATGAAAAAGACTCAAAGAGAGATTAAGGAAAATTTAAAACTAGTAGATGCTGTTATCGAAATAAGGGATGCAAGAATTCCTAGAAGTTCAGCAAATCCAGATATAGATAAATTAGTAGGTGAAAAACCTAGAATAATATTGTTAAATAAATGTGATTTAACAGAAAAGAAAGTTACAAATGAATGGATTAAAGAATTATCTAGCGATAAAATAAGAGTTTTAGAAGTTAATTGCTTAAAAGGAATAGGAGTAAATGCTATAAAACCTGCACTTTTAGAACTTTTGAAAGAAAAACATGATAGGCTTAAAGCTAAAGGGCTAGTTAATATTATGACAAGAGTTATGGTTGTTGGTATTCCCAATTGTGGTAAATCTACGTTTATTAATAAGATGGCTAAAAATACTACGGCTAAAACAGGTGATAGACCAGGAGTAACAAAAAATAAGCAATGGATAAAAACTTCAATTGGCATAGAATTATTAGATACACCAGGAGTGTTATGGCCAAGGTTTGAAGATGAAGAAACTGCTTTAAATTTAGCTTTTACTGGGGCTATAAAAGATGAAGTTATGGATATAGAGGAACTTGCTTATAAATTAGTAGAAAGACTTCAAACATACTATCCGGAGCAATTAGTTGAGAGATATAAAATAGATGAAATCTTTGAAAATCCTTTAGAAACATTAGATGCAATAGCTATAAAAAGAGGATGTATAATGAAGGGGAAGGAAATAGATTACAATAGAATTGCTGTTATTCTATTAGATGAATTTAGAGGTGGTAAAATAGGAAATATTACACTAGAGAGACCTTAAGGAAAAGGAGTTTTTTATGGAACTTTTTAATAAAGAAATAACTTCATTAAGTTATAAAGAAATAAAAGCACATTTGGAAGGGATTAATATACTTGAAGCAATAAAAAAAGATGACTTTATTATATTGATTCAGACTTTAAAAAATGATAGTAGAAAAAATGTTTCATCTTTGGGAAGTAAACTTGAAAAAGATAAGGGAAAATTAGAAAAAGAGATTTTACGAGTTCGTAATATGTATGAGTTTGATAAATCTTTTGGAGAATACAGATATATAGCTGGAGTAGATGAAGTTGGAAGAGGTCCTTTAGCAGGACCGATAGTTGCTTGTGCGGTAATTTTAGATGAGAATGTGATAGATGATGAGCTTGTTTTAGGGTTAAATGACTCTAAGAAGCTTTCAGAGGCTAAAAGAGAGACACTTGCGATAATTATAAAGGAAAAGGCTGTAGCTTATAAGATAGCTTTATCGTCTAATATAGAGATAGATGATAAAGGAATAGCTTACTCAAATAATAAAGTTTTTTTAGATTCATGTAACAATTTGGAAGTGACACCTGATTTAGTTTTATCAGATGGATATCTTGTGAAGAATATTAAGTTGATAAATAAATCTGTAATAAAAGGAGATACGAAAAGTGCTTGTATTGCTGCAGCATCAATAGTAGCAAAGGTTTATAGAGATAATTTGATGAAGGAATATGCAAAAAAATATCCTGGTTATAATTTTGAAGATAACGCAGGCTATGGAACAATAAAACATATTGAAGGATTAAAAGAATTTGGACCTTGTGAAATACATAGAAAAAGTTTTTTAACAAAGATATTATAAAGTTTAAAAGGTGTTTTAAAATACTTGCAGAGTTATTTTAAAATACTTTTTTTAGATATTCTTGTATGGTAATATTCTTCAGAATATATATTCTCATATGGTGATATTCTGAAGAATATGCTGGTTAAGATGATAGAAATTAAAATGCATTTTCGATATAATTTAATTTAAAGTTTTCATCAAAATAATTTAGATATATTTCTATAACATCAAATCTCACATTGAAATCATAAAGCTTCTTTATATGTATATATTTAGAAGCTATCAATTTTATTGTTCTTATCTTTGGTGAATTAATTGATTCTATAGCAAATCCAAAATTTTTATTGTACCTTGTTTTAACTTCAGTGAAAACAAGAATATCATCAATTTGGGAAATGATATCAATTTCTCCTCTAGAAACTCTAAAATTTCTTTCTAATATTTTATGATTCTTCTTTTTAAGAAAATTTAAAGCAAGATCTTCTCCATGATTTCCTATATTTTTATTATTTTTAATCATTATATATGCCTCCTATAATAATATATTGGAATAATATCCATAAAATAATAAAAATAATCTAAAGATAGGTTTTAACTATTTTGTCCATGGTAATACTCTAGAGGGGTGATAAAATATGGCAATAAAAATTTATAGTGCAACATGCTCAGAATTAAGAGGGATAGTTATTGATGTTGAAGTTGATATTACAAGAGGTATTCCAAGTTTTACAATAGTAGGATTACCAGATACGTCTGTAAAAGAAGCAAGAGAAAGAGTTAGATCTGCAATAATAAATAGTGGATTTGAATTTCCGCTAGGCAGAATAACTATTAATTTAGCTCCAGCAGATGTTAGGAAGATAGGATCTTTATTAGATCTTCCCATAGCCCTTGGAATACTTATGGAAACAAGGCAGATGAGAGAAATAAATTTTGAAGATTTTATTTTTGTTGGTGAACTTTCTTTAATGGGAGAAGTAAAAAGAGTTAAAGGAACTCTTCCAATAATATTAGAAGGAATTGAAAAAAAGTTTAAAAAATTTATATTTCCTTATGAAAATGTTAATGAATGTGTATATAGTAATGAGGCTTTATACTATCCTTTTAATAATTTAAAAGAAGTTGTATCGTTTATAAACTATGAAGATGTACTACCTTTTGAGGTTGATGACTCAAAATTTTCAATGAGTGAAAATTACTTTGACTTTTCTAATATAATAGGGCAAGAAAATTCAAAAAGAGGTATGGAAATAGCAGCAGCAGGAAATCACAATATAATACTTTATGGTAGTACTGGTGTTGGAAAGACGATGTTAGCTAAAGCTCTTCCATCTATACTTCCAGATTTAACAAAAGAGGAGGAACTAGAAGTAGCGAAAATATATAGTATAACAGGGTTGTTTGAAAAACAGAGCAGGGTTTCAAGACCATTTAGAACACCACATCATACAGCTACAACATGTTCAATAATAGGAGGAGGAAGAGCTTTGAAAGCTGGAGAAGTAACGCTTGCACATAAAGGAGTTTTATTTCTTGATGAGTTATTAGAATTTAAAAGAGAGGTTTTGGAGGGGTTGAGAGAGCCTATTGAAGAAGGAGCGGTACATATTAATAGACTTAACAAAAATGTTGTCTTGCCTTCTGAGTTTATGTTTGTTGGAGCTTTCAATTTATGTCCTTGTGGAAATGGAAACTTAGATTATTCTATAGAAAATAAATGTACTTGCACAGAGTTTGAGAAAAATAGATATGTTAATCGACTGTCTAAAGCATTGAGAGATAGAATAGATATTTTTTCTTATGTGCCAATGATTAAATATGAAGAAATGAAAAATAATAGTGAAAAATATGATTCTGAAGGTATGAAAAGTAGAGTTATAGAAGCTCGTGGAAGACAAATAGAAAGACTTAAGGGGAGTGGGTATTGCTATAATTCTCAAATAAAAGGCAGGGATATATATGAACTTTGTAGGTTAACAAAAGAAGCTAAGGAAATACTGGAAAAATATTTTAAAACCAGCAAACCATCTTTAAGAGCTTATGGAAAAGTTGTAAAAATAGCAAGAACTATTGCTGATATTGATGGAGGGGTTGATATAACAGAAGCTAACGTAATTGAAGCAATAGGATTTAGGAAAGATTATAATGGTGAAATCGTGTGAAAGGGGTAGACAGTTTATGAAATATAAGATATGGTTATTAATGTTAAATGTAAATGAAGATATTAAATTAGGATTAATAGAAAAATATAAAGAAGCTAAAGAAATTTATAATAATTTTTGGAATATATTATATGAGAATAATATTAATTTTAACAAAATGAATATCTATAATAAAGAAGATGAGTTAAAAAAAGCAGAAAAAATTTATAATTGGATTATAGAAAATGAAGTAGGATTTATAACAATAGAAGACAAGGGATATCCAGAGCGATTAAAGACTGTAAAAGCTGCACCATATGGGTTATTCTATAAAGGAAATATTCAATTGTTGAATAGTAAAATTGTGGCAATAGTGGGATCTAGAAATTGTACTTCATATGGTATTGAAGTAACAAAGCTATTGACAAAAGAATTAAATAGCTATAATATCACAATCATAAGTGGTGGAGCTAAAGGTGTTGATTCAGTAGCGCATAATACTATTTTAAAAGATAATGGAAAAACTATAGCTGTATTGGGTTCAGGGATTGATGTTATTTATCCATCACAGAATAAATTTCTTTTTAAAGAAATAGAGAAGACTGGACTAATTGTATCAGAATTTATTCCAGGAACTAAGCCATTAAGTTACAATTTTCCAAGAAGAAATAGAATAATAAGTGGATTAAGTGAATTAGTAATAGTAGTAGAAGCATCAGAGAGAAGTGGTTCGCTTATTACAGCTAGTTATGCTATAGAACAAGGAAGAAATGTAATGGCTGTACCTGGTTCTGTATTTTATAAAGGAAGTACTGGTTGTAATAAACTTATACGAGATGGAGCACAAGTATTTTGTTCTATAGAAGATTTACATATGTTATTAGATCTTAATAGTAAAAAAAGTAATAGAATAATATCTCCGTTAAAAGAAAAAATATTATCAATAATATCAGCAGAACCGGTACATATTGATGATATAGTGAATAGGTCAGTTATTGACAGAGAAGTATTATTTAATGTATTATTTGATATGCAAATTAAAAATGAAATAATTAGCCTACCTGGCAATTATTATGCTAAGATTATATGAGTTATAAGGGGGTGAAGGCTCCATAATAAAAAATGGAGTTTTTATATGGGTCAAAATTTAGTTATAGTAGAATCACCTGCAAAGGCAAAAACAATAGCGAAATATTTAGGTAAAAATTTTACGGTTGAGGCATCGATGGGGCATGTTAGAGATTTACCTAAAAGTAAGTTAGGTGTTGATATAGAAGATAACTTTAATCCTAAATATATTACGATTAGAGGAAAGGGAGAGCTTATTGACAAGCTTAGAAAATCTGCTAAAAAAGCGGATAAAGTATATCTTGCAACTGACCCTGACCGTGAAGGTGAAGCTATTTCGTGGCATTTAGCAAATATATTAAAAATTTCAGAGGATTCTGAATGTAGAATTGTATTTAATGAAATTACAAAAACAGCAGTAAAATCATCTTTAAAAGAAGCAAGAAAGATAGATTTTGATTTAGTAGATGCACAACAAGCAAGAAGAATATTAGATAGATTAGTGGGATATGAAATTAGTCCTATACTATGGAGAAATGTAAAATGGGGATTAAGTGCTGGAAGAGTTCAATCTGTAGCACTAAAATTGATTTGTGATAGGGAAAATGAGATAAAAGAATTTGTTCCTAAGGAATATTGGTCAGTAGATTGTATTATGAAAAAGGAAAAAAAGAAATTTCCTATAAAACTTTCATCAAAGAAAAATGAAAAAATTGAAATAGATAATGAAAAGTTAGCAAACCAAATAATTAAAGAGTTAAAAAAAGGTGAGTTTCAAGTTAAAACAATAAAAAAAGGCAAGAAAAACAAAAATCCACTACCTCCTTTTACAACAAGTACGCTTCAGCAAGATGCTAATAGAAAACTTAATTTTATGACAAAGAGAACAATGTCAATAGCACAAGGGCTTTATGAAGGTGTAGAAGTAAAAGGATATGGAACTGTAGGTTTGATAACTTATATGAGAACAGATTCTGTTAGGATATCAGATGAAGCTCAAGGAAAAGCTTTAGAATTTATTGAAAATACTTATGGAAAAGAATATTTGCCTGAAAAACCAAGGGCTTATAAAGGAAAGAAGAATATACAAGATGCTCATGAAGCTATAAGGCCTACATATGTTGATATAACACCAGAAGTAGCAAAAGGAAATTTAACGCCTGAACAATATAAATTATATTCTTTAATATGGCAGAGGTTTATGGCAAGTCAAATGGCTACATGTGTTTTAAATACAAATTCAATAGATATAATGAATGGGGATTATAAATTCAAAGCAAGTGGTTCAACAGTTGATTTTGATGGCTTCATGAAATTATATGATTATACAATAAAAGAAGAAGAGGATGCAGTAGTGTTACCAAAACTTCAAGAAGGGGAAATTCTAGAACCAGAATCAATTGAAGGTGCACAACACTTTACACAACCACCAGCTAGATATACAGAAGCGTCTTTTGTTAAGCTTATGGAGGAAAATGGAATTGGAAGACCAAGTACTTATGTGCCAACTATTTCAACATTACTTGGCAGAGACTATGTTAATAGAGAAAAGAAAAATTTAGTTCCAACAGAATTAGGTTTTATAGTTAATAATATAATGTGTGACTATTTTACTCAAATTGTAGATGTTGATTTTACTGCTGATATGGAGAAAAATTTAGATAATGTTGAAGAAGGTAGTGTTGAATGGAGAAAAGTAGTTGCTGATTTCTTTGCTCCATTAAAGATTGCTATAGATAAAGCAGAAAAGGAAGTATCAAAAGTTGTAATTGAAGATAAAGTAAGCGATGTTCCTTGTGATAAATGTGGAAGAATGATGGTTATTAAAAGAGGTAGGTATGGTAATTTCTTGGCATGTCCTGGATATCCAGAATGTAAAAATGCTAAACCTTTAGTAGAAGAGTTGGATGTTCCATGTCCTGAATGTGGGAAAAAAATAGTTGTTAAAAAGAGCAAAAAAGGTAAGAAGTTTTTTGGTTGCTCAGGATATCCGGAATGTAAGTTTGTTAGTTGGAATGAGCCTGTAGCAGAAAAATGTCCTGAATGTAATTCGTATATGGTGAAAAAATATTCTAAGAAAAGTGGCAATTATATACAATGTTCTAACTCGGAATGTGATTATAAGAAAGAACTACCAAAAGAAGAAAAAGAGGAAAAATAAAAAGAAATTGAAATTTGTGGAAGCTTTGAAGTTATTTTAGAATATATGTTGCAATTCAAAAGAATTTGAATTGCAACATATATTAATAAGTTCTTTATATTTAGAGTTAAGTGATCAAATTAGATTACTGATTTTTAGTATAATTAAGAAAAAATCAGTAAAATATAAGTAGTGAAAATATAGTTGTAATAAAATATATGGTGTGGTAAACTTAGAAGAGTTAATGAATAATTTGAATATTTAATCAATTTGAATTATTGCTAACATACGGATGATCTATGTGGTTAGATTACAAGGAGGATTATTAATGCCATCATTACTTAGTAAAACGAGAATGTTAAATAAGATTTTACAAAAATCAGGAACGGAACCGGTTGTTTTTGAAGATATATGCAAGGTTTTAAGTGAAGTTTTAGATTGTAATGTATATATTGCTAGTAGAAGGGGGAAAATATTGGGATATACTTTTTCTAAAAATTTCGAATGTGAAATTATGAAGAAAAAAGTAGTTGATGAAAGAAGATTTCCCGTAGATTACAACGAGAAGCTTCTAGAAAACTCAGAAACCCTATCAAACGTTCCAAATGGAGGTTTGTGTGTTCTAGAAGGTGAAGAACGATGTATTATGGAAGACAAGCTTTCCACTATTGTTCCAATAATGGGAAATAGAGAGAGATTAGGGACTTTGATTTTAGCAAGATTTAAAAATCCATTTACAGAAGAAGATCAAGTTATTGTTGAGTATAGTGCAACTATAGTGGGAATGGAAATGATTAGAGCTAAGCAAGATGAAATTGAGGAAGAGGCTAGAAAAAAAGCAGTTGTACAATTAGCAATAGGTACACTATCTTATTCAGAATTAGAAGCTGTAGAACATATTTTTGATGAGCTTGAAGGATCAGAAGGATTGCTTGTAGCTTCAAAGATTGCTGATAAAGTAGGAATAACAAGAAGTGTTATAGTAAATGCTTTAAGGAAGTTTGAAAGTGCTGGAGTAATTGAATCAAGGTCTCTTGGAATGAAGGGAACACATATTAAAATTCTTAATGAGAAATTATTAGAAGAATTAAAAAAGATTAAATAAAAACTTAAAAGTATACATATAATTTACTTGCAATAGTATTTTCTTATTGCAAGTTTTTTTATAGTTGCAATATAGCCATAATTTTACTAAAATTCCAAAAAAATAATATTCAGTTTGGATTTATACTGTAAAATGTAGATTAAAATATTATGTAGTAAACAAAAAAACATACCAATTAATGTATTTATAAATATAAAGTTAGAAAAATGTATAAAATATTGTTGATACAGAAAAAGCCTTATGGTATACTAACTAAGGTAAAAATAATACACACACTATCCAATGCATTTAATTGGTGCTTAAATTTTTAGGTGATTAAATGAGAATGAAGATAGTGGAGGGAAAACCAGGAGGTAACAAAATGTCAGTAATATCAATGAAACAATTATTAGAAGCAGGTGTACACTTTGGACACCAAACAAGAAGATGGAACCCTAAGATGGCTCCTTATATCTTTACAGAAAGAAATGGAATCTATATAATAGATCTTCAAAAGACTGTAAAGAAAGCTGAAGAAGCATACAACTTTATTAAAGAAGTTTCAATAGAAGGAAAGGATATCTTATTTGTAGGTACTAAGAAACAAGCTCAAGAAGCTATCGAAGAAGAAGCGATAAGATCAAGTATGCATTTCGTTAACAACAGATGGTTAGGTGGAATGTTAACTAACTTTGAAACAATAAAGACTAGAATTAGAAGAATGGAAGAAATCGAAAAGATGGAAGAGGATGGAACTTTTGAGGTTCTACCTAAGAAAGAAGTTATAAAACTTAGAGGTGAATTAGAAAAACTTCAAAAGAATCTTGGAGGAATTAGAAACTTAGATGCTACTAATGTTGGAGCAATGTTCGTAGTAGATCCAAGAAAAGAAAAGAACGCTATTTCAGAAGCTAAGATTTTAGGTATTCCTGTAGTTGCTATAGTTGATACAAACTGTGACCCAGAAGAAGTTGATTATGTAATTCCAGGTAATGATGATGCTATAAGAGCTGTTAAATTAATAACTGCTAAAATGGCTGATGGAATCATTGAAGGAAGACAAGGGGAACAATTAGCTGAATAGTATTCTAAATAAAAGGTAGGTGAGGTATACTTCATTTACCTTTTACCCTAATGATAAGGGTTACTTTTAAAATCGAGGAGGAATTAAATATGATAACTGCAAAAACAGTTAAGGAACTAAGAGAAAGAACTGGCGCAGGAATGATGGACTGCAAAAAGGCTTTAACAGAAACTAATGGAGATATAGAAAAGGCAGTAGAATTCTTAAGAGAAAAAGGATTAGCAGCTGCAGCTAAGAAAGCAGGAAGAGTTGCTGCTGAAGGTCTTGTTAAGACATATATTACAGAAGATAATAAGACAGCAGGTATTGTTGAAGTTAACTGTGAAACAGACTTCGTTGCTGCTAATGATCAATTTGTAAGCTTTGCTGAAAATTTAGCTAAGATGGCTGCATCAACAAGTACTACAACTGTTGAAGCATTTTTAGAAGAAAAGTATGAAGGTGAAAAGACAGTTAAAGAAGCTCTTACTGAATTAATAGCTACACTTGGCGAAAATATGACAGTTAGAAGATTTAAGAAGTTCCAAGTAGAAAAAGGAGCTGTTCAAACATATACTCACGGTGGTGGAAGAATTGGTGTTATAGTTGAATTAGGATGTGAAACTGAATCACCAGTTTTAGCAGAAGTTTCAAAAGAATTATGTATGCAAGTAGCTGCTACAAATCCATTATTCTTAATTAAAGATGATGTTGATCAAGAAGCTCTTGACAAAGAAAAAGAAATCTATAGAGTTCAAGCGTTAAATGAAGGAAAGCCTGAAAAAATCGTTGATAAAATGGTTATGGGTAGAATTCAAAAGTACTATAAGGAAGTTTGTCTTTTGGAACAATTATGGGTTAAAGATGGCGATAAGACAATTTCTAAGTTTGTTGAAGAAAAGGCTAAAGAAGTTGGTTCTCCAATAACAGTTAATAGCTTTGTAAGATTTGAAAGAGGCGAAGGAATCGAAAAGGTTGAAGAAGACTTTGCTGCTGAAGTTGCTAAGCAAATGGGTAAATAAAACCAAAGAGAACACTACTAAGTGTTCTCTTTTTTTAAGAATATAATTCATAACGTAATGGAGGTACAAAAATGGCTGAATGTAAGTACAAGAGAGTAATGTTAAAATTATCTGGAGAGGCACTAGCAGGTGAAAATGGATTTGGATTAGATTTTAATGTTGCAAAGAAGATAGCATTAGAAATAAAAGAAATAGTTGATATGGGTGTTGAAGTTGGAGCTGTTGTTGGTGGCGGTAACATTTGGAGAGGCAGAAGTGGCGAAGGAATGGATAGAACTACTGCAGATTATATGGGTATGTTAGCTACGTGTATTAATGCTTTAACATTACAAGACTCATTAGAGCAAGTTGGAGTAATGACAAGAGTACAAACTGCTATCGAAATGAAGGAAATTGCTGAACCTTTTATAAGAAGAAGAGCTATGAGACATCTTGAAAAAGGAAGAGTTGTAATATTTGCAGCTGGAACAGGAAATCCTTATTTCTCAACTGATACTACAGCCGCATTAAGAGCTGCTGAAATAGAAGCTGACGTTATACTTTTGGCAAAAAAAGTAGATGGAGTTTATGATAAAGATCCGCATAAGTATGATGGTGCGAAAAAGTATGATAAACTATCTTATATAGATGTTTTAGATCAAGGACTACAAGTCATGGATTCAACAGCTACTTCATTATGCATGGACAATAATATTCCAATATTAGTGTTTGGACTTGATGATCCAAAAAATATTAAGAAAGCTATTTTAGGCGAAAAGCTTGGAACTTTAGTAACTAAATAGTAGGAGGGTTTTTATGATAAAAGATATAATTAAAAATTCTGAAGAAAAAATGAAAAAAACTATTTCTGTTTTAAAATCAGATTTATCTACAATGAAAGCTGGAAGGGCTAATCCAACTATGCTTGATAGAATTCAGGTGGATTATTATGGTAGTCCATGTCCATTAACACAAGTTGCCAATGTATCAGCACCAGAACCAAGAGTGCTTATGATTACTCCATGGGAAAAGACTTTGCTTAAAGATATTGAAAAAGCTATATTAAAATCAGATTTAGGTCTTAATCCCTCAAATGATGGATCTGTAATTAGATTGGTCATACCAGAATTAACAGAAGAAACAAGAAAGAATCTTGTGAAAAATGTTAAGAAAACTGGAGAAGATGCTAAAGTTGCTATAAGATCAGTAAGAAGAGATGCTAATGAAAAGATTAAATCTTTAAAGAAAGATAGTGAAATTTCTGAAGATGAAGTAAAAAAAGGTGAAGATAATGTTCAAAAAGTCACTGATTCATATATAAAAGAAGTTGAAACTATAATTACTTCAAAAGAAAAAGAAATAATGTCAATATAGAGCTATTAAGAAAAGCCTGTTCTTTAGCAGGTTTTTCTTAAATTTACTTTTGGAGGTGCTTATCTTGTTAAATTTTTTTAAAAGTGATAAAAAAATAGATTCGCTTGATAATAATAATATAGAATTAGATATGGATAGGATTCCTAAACATGTAGCAATTATAATGGATGGAAACGGAAGATGGGCTAAAGCAAAAAAACTTCCAAGGGCAATGGGACATAAAGCTGGAGTTGAAACCATTAGAAGAGTGATAAAAGAGGGAGATAGATTAGGAATAAAGTATATGACTTTTTATGCTTTCTCAACTGAAAATTGGAAGAGACCTAAGGATGAAGTTAATGCTTTAATGAAGTTGCTGGTTCAATATTTAAGGCAAGAAATTGATGAATTGCATTCAAATGGAGTTGTAATTAATGTACTTGGTGATATATCTAGGCTTCCTAAAGAATGTATAGATGAAATTGAAAAATCTAAAGAAAAAACAAAAAATAACACTGGAATAGTCATGAATTTTGCTTTGAATTATGGTGGAAGAGATGAAATAATAAAAGCTACTAAAGAAGTTGCGGAGGCTGTTATAAAAGGTGAAATAACAGTTGATGATATAGATGGGAAAACTATAGAAAAATATCTATATACTTCCGATATGCCGGATCCAGATATTATAATAAGACCTTCAGGAGAACAAAGGTTAAGTAATTTCTTATTATGGCAATGTGCTTATTCTGAGTTTTGGTATTCAACCATAAATTGGCCTGATTTTACTGAAAATGACTTAAGAAGAGCAATTTATGATTTCCAAAATAGAGACAGACGGTTTGGTGGAATTAAATAGATTGAGGTGAATAATTTGAAATCTGATAATAGATATTTAGGTGCTGTGATGATTGCCCCTTTTATTCTTTTTATTTTTATTGGAGGACGCTCTTTAGAAATATTTACTTTTATATTATCTGCTTTAGGGTTGTTTGAATTCTATAAAGCATTAAAAGTACAAGAATTTAAGCCTATTGTACCAGCTGGATATGGACTTTTAGCGTTATATTATTTATCTAATCACAATTTTGAGAGCTTAATGCATTATATAATACTAGGTACATTCTTGCTATTAATTGTACCTGTGCTAAATGTAAAGTATACATTTATTGATGTGGCTATTACTTTATTGGGTTTTTTATATGTTGGTATATTTACTAGTTTTATTTATTTGGTTAACATAAAAGATGGCGGAGTGTTTTATGTGTGGATAATATTTATTGGATCTTGGATGGCTGATACTGCAGCTTATTATTCAGGAAGACGTTTTGGAAAAACTAAATTATGTCCTAAGGTTAGTCCTAAAAAAACAGTTGAAGGATTAATTGGAGGAATAATTGGAGCTACAATATCTTGTGGAGCGTTTGGGATTTTCACAAACTTATACATAACTCAAGTGCCTGTATATAATTTCTTTATTATTGGTGCACTTTGTGGAGGTTTTGGTACATTTGGTGATTTAGTAGCCTCTTCAATAAAAAGATATGTTGGTATAAAGGATTATAGTAATCTAATTCCAGGGCATGGTGGAATCTTAGATAGATTTGATTCTATTTTGTTCTCAGGAGCTGTTGTTTTTTATTACTTAACCTTTATTTTAGGAATTAAATAATATGTAAATACACTATATAAAAGAGAATTGTATTTTCTTTTATATAGTGTTTTTTTATTTACATAAATATAATTTAAAATTATTATTTGATGCATATATTTTAAAGTAATAGTAAAGTGGAGGAAGTTATGGAACTTAGAAAAGACTATGGAACACTTATCAATTTAATAATTTTATTTTTAGTAATAGTGTTAATAACATTAACTATTAAATATTATTTTAGACCTTTTATTTCTATGATAGTACTCTTTGTACTTTCGAGGCCTATATATGATTTTTTTAATAGGATAGGAATTCCAAATAAAATTTCAGCAGCTATTAGTATACTTATTATTAATATAGTGGTTATTCTTGTGATTTTTTATCTAGGAAGTTCAATTTATAATTCATTAATGAAGGTGTATAATGAAAATCTTAATAAAATTGAAGATGCTATAAGTTATTTTAGTCAAATATTAAAAGGTGATAATGAAATAGGAAGAAAGGTAATATCTTTATTAGATAAAGATTTTATTAAGACAAGCGCCATGAATACTGGAGAAATTGTGTTATCCTATTTTATTGGTAATATATGTGCTTTTTTTATTTTGATTGATAATAGAAAAATAGTAAATTTATTATATAAAATATTACCAGGTAACATTATAAAGAAATTTAATAATCAAAAAAATAATTTGAAGCAAGTATTTATGATTGAAGTTGTATTGGTGTTTATTTCAACAGTACTAATAATATCTGGATTTATTATTCTTAAAGTTCAAAGACCTATATTTTTAGGAATCATATGTGGAATATTAGATGTATTGCCCTATGTTGGAACTATAATTGTATTTATTCCTATAATAATATACAATATTATAGTAAAAGATTATTTAATAGCCTTTGGATTAATATTATTATACTTATTAGTTCAAGTTTCAAGAGAAATTTTAGAGGCTAAATTTTTAAGTGATAAGTTAGAACTGCATCCATTATTGGTATTGCTTTCGGTTTATATAGGAGTCAAATTGTTTGGGATATTAGGGATAGTAGTTGGTCCAATGTATGGGATATTAGCTAAAGAAATAATTTATAGTAAAGATTAAGTTACTATTAGGAGGAAAGGTTATGAAGGGAATTTCAATTTTAGGTGCAACTGGTTCTATAGGAACTCAAACCCTTGATGTTTTAAGAAACTCAAAAGATGATTTTAAACTTGTAGGTGTTACAGCTAATTCATCAACAGAAAAAATTAAAGAAATAATAAGAGAGTTTAAACCTAATTGTATAGGAATGATGAATGAAAAAAGTGCAAAAGAAATTAAAGAATTTTGTTTGAAAAATAAATTTAATGTGGAAGTCTATGGTGGGATGGAAGGTCTTATAAAAGTTTCCACTTTAGATGAAGTTGACATAGTAGTGACATCAGTTGTTGGTATGATAGGTTTAAAACCTACGATAGCAGCTATAGAGGCTAAGAAAGATATAGCTTTAGCTAATAAAGAAACGTTAGTAGTAGCAGGTGAAGTTGTTATGAAAAAGGCTAAAGAAGAAGGAGTTAAAATACTTCCAGTTGATTCAGAGCATGGAGCGATTTTTCAAGCTTTGCAAGGAAATAAATTAGAGGATTTGAAAAAGATTATATTAACAGCTTCAGGTGGTCCGTTTAGAGGGAAGACAAGAGAATATCTTGAAAATACAACTCTTGAAGAAGCGTTAAATCATCCTAATTGGAATATGGGAAGTAAAATAACGATAGATTCAGCAACTCTTATGAATAAAGGGCTTGAAGTGATAGAAGCTCATTGGTTATTTGATTGTGAATATGATAAAATTCAAGTTTTAGTTCATCCTCAAAGTATTATTCATTCTATGGTGGAATATAAGGATGCAAGTATTATTGCTCAAATCGGAGCACCAGATATGAGACTTCCAATACAATATGCTATTAATTATCCAAAAAGAAAAGAAAAAATAGCAGATGGAATAGATTTTTATGAAATTTCAAATCTAACTTTTGAAAAACCAGATATGGAGACATTTAAATGTTTAAAATTAGCTTTTGATGCAGGAAAAAGAGGAGGCTTGATGCCAACTGTCTTAAATGGAGCTAATGAAGTAGCAGTCGCTCTGTTTTTAGATAGAAAAATAAAATTCTTAGATATTGCTGATATAATTGAGGATACGATGAAGGCATTTGAAGATAAAATGGAGAAAGAACTTACAATTGATAATATAATAGAAATTGATTGTGAAGTAAGAAAATATGTGTTAGAAAAGAATAGATAGGAGGAAGAAGTTTGAATTATGTATTTGCAATTCTAGGAATAGGAGCAATAATTTTAATTCATGAACTTGGTCATTTTATTATGGCTAAAGTTAATGGGGTAAAAGTACTAACCTTTTCTATAGGATTTGGACCTAAGATTTTAACTCATAAAGGGAAGGAAACAGAATATACAATATCACTATTACCTGTAGGTGGGTATGTAGAGATGTATGGAATGATAGAAGATGAAGAGGAAACAGAAGATATAGAAAGAAAGTATATATCTAAAAGTCCTTTGCAAAGATTAAGTATAACTATAGCAGGATCTTTTATGAATATAGTTTTAGCTATAGCTTTATTTGGTAGTATATATACTACATTTGGATATTCAGAAACAAGTTTAAATAAAATAGTAGATAGTAGTCCTGCAATGGAAGCAGGAATTCAGCCAGGAGATAAAATTACAAGTGTTAATGGACATAAAGTTTATACAACTCAAGATATTACATTAGAGATGTCATATGTAGAATCTCCAATTATACGTGATATTAAATCAGAAATTGATGATCAAGCTAAAGATAAAGGTGAAGATGAAAAAGAAAATATTAGAAAAAGTATTTTAGAGAAATATAGCAATTCAGAAGGTAATCCAATGACCATACAATATGAGAGAAATGGGCAAATGATGGAAACTACCCTAAAGCCTAAGTTTAGTAAAGAAGATGGAAGCTTTTTATTAGGGATAGGGTTTGATCATGTAGAGAATCCAAGTTTAATGCAAATAATTAAACATTCTACTAATGAAACTACTAGTTTAATAACACAAAATTATAGGTCTATATCAAGACTTGTAACAGGAAAAGGAAGTTTTAAGACAGATGTTGGCGGAATAGTTAGTATGACTCAGATAGTGTCAGATGCAGCTAAAGCAGGAATATGGAATGTTATAAATGTAGTAGCAATCATGTCAATTGGAGTTGGTATATTTAATTTGTTACCACTTCCAGTGCTTGATGGGGGAAATTGTATATTATTATTGATTGAATTAATAACTAGAAGAAAAGTTCCAGATAAGATTGTAAATGCATTAAATACAATAGGTGTAATTTTCTTGGTAGGATTAATGTTAATAGTAACAATAAAAGATATATTATTTCCAATTAATGGGTAGAGGTGAATAGGATGGAGAGAAAAAATACTAAAATGGTGAAGGTTGGAGATGTTGATTTAGGAGGAAAATCTGAAATAATAATTCAATCTATGACAAATACAGATACAAGAAATGTAGAAGAAACATTAAAGCAAATAAGAGCTTTATACAATGCAGGGTGTCAAATTATAAGATGTGCAGTTTTAGATATGGAAGCAGCTGAAGCTTTAAAACAAATTACAAAAGAATCACCTATACCAGTAGTTGCGGATATTCATTTTGATTATAGATTAGCTTTAAAGTCTATAGAAAATGGTGTTTCAGCATTAAGAATAAATCCAGGAAATATTGGAGATAAAGAGAGAGTAAAATTAGTTGCAGAAAAAGCAAAAGAAAAGAAAATTCCTATTAGAGTAGGTGTTAATTCAGGCTCTTTAGAAAAAGATATTTTAGAAAGAGATGGTAAACCTACAGCTAAAGGATTGGTTGAAAGTGCATTAAGACATGTAAAAATATTAGAAGAATTAGATTTTTATGATATAGTAATCTCTATTAAATCTTCAGATGTAAAAATGATGATAGAAGCTTACAGGTTAATGAGTGAAAAATGTGATTATCCACTTCATTTAGGGGTAACTGAATCAGGTACTAAAGAGAAAGGGACAATAAAATCAAGTGTTGGGATAGGTACTTTGCTTGCAGAAGGAATAGGGGACACTATAAGGGTGTCATTAACTAGTGATCCTGTTGAAGAAATAAAAGTTGCAAAGGAAATTCTTAGAGCATTAGGGCTTAGAAAGGGTGGACTAGAATTTGTATCCTGTCCTACTTGTGGAAGAACTCAAATTGATCTTATTGGTATTGCAAATGCTGTTGAAAAAAAACTCGAAAATATTAATAAAGATATTAAAGTTGCAGTAATGGGTTGTGTTGTAAATGGTCCAGGAGAAGCTAGGGAAGCTGACATTGGTATAGCTGGTGGAAAAGGAGAAGGTTTAATATTTAAAAAAGGTCAAATAATAAAAAAAGTTAAAGAAGATGAATTAATTTCTGAATTAATGAAAGAAATTGATTTGTTATAAAATGTTGATTAAAGGGAGTGGTGTCATAAAATTCGTTTTTTGTAACTCTCTCTTTTCTTGCTTAAAAAACATTATTTTTTACTAATACTTGTATTATTATTGTATATGTGATATCCTTATACATAGAAGATTATCTCAAATATCTAGAATTTTCGAGTGGGAAGTTAAGACCCACTTTTTCTATTTGAAACGCAACTACTTAATAGTTGCGTTTTTGATTAGTTTAAATATATTAGTTATTGAATTTGGGAATAATAATCTAGAATAAAATTGAATATTGAAAAGGAGGTTATGTAAATGAAAAACGATGCCTTGATAGAAAAAATTCAAGCTTTAGTAAAACCTATTGCTGATGAATTGAATTATGAGTTGTATTATATTGAATATGTGAAAGAAAATGGAGATTTTTACTTAAGGATATATATAGATAAACCAGAAGGCATTTCTCTTACAGATTGTGAGGCTTTGTCAAGAAGGGTTAGTGATATGCTAGATGTGGAGGATCCTGTACCAGATGCATATTATTTAGAAGTTTCATCACCTGGATTAAATAGGGGATTATATACTGATAATCATTTTAAAAGATATATTGGAAAAGAAGTGTTAATTAAATTTACAGGTTCAATAGATGGTAAGAAAAGCATTAAGGGTGTTTTAGAAGATATTAATGAAGAATCTATAGTTGTAAAAGGTGAAGAGGAATTAACAATACCTAAAAATAAAATAAAAAATGCAAACTTAGATGGGGAAATATAACAAGGAGGATATAAAAATGAACGAAGAGTTTATAGGTGCTCTAAAAGAAATTGTTAAAGAAAAGGGGATTAGTGAAGACTTAATATTCACAACAATAGAAGATGCTATGGTTGCAGCTTATAAGAAAAATTATGCAAATCCAAATACATCTGCTCAAAATGTTAGAGTTAGTATCGATAGAGAATCTGGAGAAATTAATGTTTATTCACAAAAAGTTGTTTGTGATGAGGTATATGATGATGTAACAGAAATTTCTCTTGAAGATGCTAAAGAAATTAGCCCAAGATATGAAGTTGATGATATAGTTGAATTAGAGGTAACCCCAAGAAATTTTGGAAGAGTAGCTGCACAACTTGCAAAGCAAGTTGTAACACAAAGGATGAAAGAAGCAGAAAGAAATATCGTATATAATGAATATAAAGAGATGGAATATGATATAATTACTGGAACAATCCTTAGAAAAGATAAAGGGAATGTATTTGTTAATCTTGGCAAACTTGAAGGGGTTATTGGACCAAATGAACAAATGCCAAATGAACAGTATAACTTTAATGAAAAATTAAAGTTATATATTGTTGAAGTTAAGAATGGATCAAAAGGTGCATTAATACATGTGTCAAGAACACATCCAGGACTTGTAAAGAGATTGTTTGAACTTGAAGTTCCAGAGATATACAATGGAGTTGTTGAAATTAAGAGTATTTCTAGAGAAGCAGGCTCAAGAAGTAAGCTAGCTGTATACTCTAATGATGAAGCTGTTGATCCAATGGGAGCATGTGTTGGACCTAAAGGTGTAAGAGTTCAAAAAATAGTTTCTGAATTAAAAAATGAAAAAATTGATATAATTAAATGGAGCAAATCACCTGAAGAGTTTATTGCAAATTCATTAAGTCCGGCAAAAGTTTTAAGTGTAGCTGTAAATGAAGATGATAAAACTGCAAAAGTAGTTGTAGATGATAATCAATTATCATTAGCTATTGGTAAGGAAGGACAAAATGTAAGACTTGCAGCAAAGTTAACAAGTTGGAAAATAGATATTAAAAGCAAGAGTCAATTAGAAGTATTAGAAGAATCAAAGCAAGATACTATTTCAGATGTAGAAGAATAGGGAGGATTTTTATGAAAGTAAAAAAAATTCCTTTAAGAATGTGCACAGGCTGCATGGAAATGAAACCTAAAAAAGAACTTATAAGAGTTGTTAAGAGTCCAGAAGGTGAAGTAAGTGTAGATTTAACAGGTAAGAAGTCAGGTAGAGGAGCATATGTTTGTAAAAGTGCTGAATGTCTTGAGAAAGCTGTTAAAACTAAGAGACTTAGTAGAAACTTAGATGTTTCTATAGATGAAATAATATATAATAGGCTAAAGGAAGAAATACAAAATGAATAAGTTTTTTAATTTTCTAGGATTAGCTAAAAGATCAAGGAATATCTTAGAAGGATATAGTAAGTGTAATGAAGAGAGAAATAGAAGAAAATTATATCTGTTTATAATCTCTAATGACGCATCAGATTCTTCGAAAAGAAAGTTTAAAAATCATTGTCAAATAAATAATATACCATATATTGAAAATTTCTCAAAAGAGGAGTTAGGAGAGGCTATAGGAAGACCAGAAATTAAGATTATAGCTTTAACTGATGAGAATATGGCAAAAAAGCTATTAGCTCTTTATGAGGAGGAAAAATATATGAATTAATACGGGGGTGACTTTATGTCAAAAATTAGAGTGTATGAATTAGCAAAAGAGTTGAATATAAGTTCAAAGGAATTGATTGAGTTATTAATGCAGGAATTTAGTGTAGAAGTTAAAAATCATATGAGTGTAATAGAAGACGAAGATGCAGCATTAATAAAAGAATTATTAACTGGCAAAAGTGGAAAAGAAATGTCAGTGGAAGAAAACGGAGAAAAGAAGAGTTTGGTAGATGAATATGAAGATGCTTTAGCAGAAGAACTAAATAAAGGTAATAAAAAGAAGAAGAAAACTAAAAAACAAATTGCAGAGGAAAAGGCTAGAGCTGAACAAGAGTTTGCAGAGAATACTATTTTAGAGATAGGTGAAACTATAACAGTAAAAGAACTTGCTGATATGCTTAAAAAACCTTATGCAGATGTTATTAAGACATTGATGTTTATAGGAGTTATGGCTGCTATGAACCAAGAAATTGATTATGAAACAGCTGAAAAAGTTTGTGAAAAGTATGAAATAATGTGTGAAAAGAAGGAAGAAACATCAGAACTTGAGTCTCTAAATTTAGGAACTGATAAAGAAGAAAACCTTGTAAAGAGACCACCAATAATAACTGTTATGGGTCATGTTGATCATGGTAAGACGTCATTGCTTGATGCAATAAGAAAAGCAAAGGTTACTGATACTGAAGCTGGTGGTATAACACAACATATTGGTGCTTATACAGTTAATGTAAAGGGAGAAAAGATTACATTTTTAGATACACCAGGACATGAAGCGTTTACAGCTATGAGAGCTAGAGGAGCACAAATTACAGATGTTGTTATATTAGTTGTTGCAGCTGATGATGGAATAATGCCTCAAACAAAGGAAGCTATAAGTCATTGTAAAGCAGCTGGAGTTCCTATGGTTGTAGCAATAAATAAGATTGATAGACCAAACGCTAACATTGATAAGGTTAAACAAGAATTAACTGAATATGGATTGGTTTCAGAAGACTGGGGTGGAGATACAATTTGTGTACCAGTTTCAGCTAAGGCTGGTGAAAACATAGATCAATTATTAGAGATGGTTCTTTTAACAGCAGAAATGTTGGAATTAAAAGCTAACCCTGATAGGAAAGCAAAAGGAACAGTTATTGAAGCAAAACTTGATAAGGGAAGAGGTTCAGTAGCATCATTACTTGTTCAAAGTGGTACTTTAAGAGTTGGTGATTCAATTTTAGTAGGTACAACATATGGTAGAATAAGAGCTATGTTTGATGATGAGGGTAAGAAGATTAAATCAGCAGGGCCTTCAATTCCTGTAGAAGTTCTTGGGTTATCAGAAGTTCCAGCGGCTGGAGATAGGTTTAATGAAGTTAGTGATGAAAAAACTGCAAGAGCAGCTGCAGAAAGTAGAAAAGATAAAATTAAAAGTGATAATTTCCATAGAGTTTCATTAGAAGATTTATATAATCAAATTAAAGAAGGTACAGTTAAGGAACTTGCAATTATTGTTAAGGCAGATGTTCAAGGGTCTTCAGAAGCAATAAGACAATCACTTGAAAAGTTATCTACTGATGATGTTAAAGTTAGAGTTATTCATAGTGGAGTAGGAGCTATAACAGAAACTGATACGACTCTTGCAACAGCATCAAATGCTATTGTTATAGGATTTAATGTTAGACCTGATAGCAATGCTACAATAGCAGCTGACAGAGATGGAGTAGATATAAAAACATATAGAATAATCTATGATGCAATTGATGATGTTAAATCTGCTATGATAGGAATGCTTGAGCCAGAATATAAAGAAGTTATATTAGGTAAGGCAGAAGTAAGAGAAACTTACAAGATATCAAATGTTGGAACAATTGCTGGATGCTATATTCTTGATGGTAAAGTAAAAAGGAACTCAGAAGCTAGAGTTATAAGAGATGGAATAGTAATTCTAGAAGGAAAATTAGCATCATTAAAAAGATTTAAGGACGATGTTAAGGAAGCTGCTGCAGGATATGAATGTGGATTAAGCATTGAGAAGTTCAATGACTTAAAAGAAGGAGACATAATTGAATCTTTCGAAATTGAAGCAATTAAGAGAAAAGAGCTTTAGAGAGGTGATGTAAATGCCTAACTACAGAGGTGGAAGAATAAACGAAGAAGTTAAAAGAGAAATAAGTAATTTAATTCGTAATGAAATAAAAGATGTTAGATTAACTGCTATGATTTCGGTAACTGCAGTTAAAGTGACAAAGGATTTAAGATATGCAAAAGTATATGTAAGTATTTTTGCAAAGGATTCAGAAGAAAAAAGTAGCAACCTAGAAGCACTTAAAAGTGCAGCAGGTTTTGTTAGACATGAGATAGCACAAAGAATAAATTTAAGACATAGCCCACAAATTTTATTTGAACTTGATGACTCTATAGACTATGGAATGAAGATAGAGAGTTTATTAGAGAAGACTAAAGGGAGATAATTAGGATGACTCTTAGAGAATTATCAAAAATTATATTAGAGTCGAATAAGATTGGTTTAACATTTCATACATCTCCAGATGGAGATGCCATTGGGAGTACTTTAGGACTTTTAAATGGGCTTAAAGAGATAGGAAAAGAGGTTTATATAATATCAAGAGAAGTTATTCCAGATAACCTCTCTTTCCTTCCTTTAGGAAATGAAATTGATGGAGAAACTAATGAACCAATTGAAGGGACAGATTTAGTTATAGTTTTAGATTGTGGAAATGTGGAAAGAATTTGTGCAGACTTAGATAGATATGAAGGTGCTATTATGAACATAGACCATCATATTTCAAATGATAGTTATGGTAAATATAATTTTATAGATTCAAATGCAGCAGCTACTGCTGAAATAGTATATTTACTTCTTAAGGAATTTAAATTTGAATTTAGTGGTAAAAGTGGAGTACTAGAGAGAATTGGTTCATGTCTATATACCTCATTAGTTACTGATACTGGAGCTTTTAGACATTCAAATGTAACCAAAAGAACTTTTGATATAGCTGGAGATTTAATAAATTCAGGAGTTAGAAATGATAAAATTCATAATGAACTTTTTGGAAATAAACCATTTAATAAAGTTAAATTAATAGGAGAAGCTTTAAGTGATTTAAAGCTTTTAGTAGATGATAAAGTGTCATTTATATCTTTATCTAAAGAAACACTTGAATCTTTTGGAATGAGTAATATAGATACATCAGATATAATAAATATGGCTTTAAATATTGAAGGTGTTGAAGTTGCAGTGGTTACAAAAGAAGTGGAAGATGGAGTTAAAGCAAGTTTAAGATCTAAAAATGATGTGGATGTTAGAAGAATAGCTGAAGTATTTGGAGGCGGTGGACATGTAAAGGCTTCAGGTCTTAAGGTAAGTGGAGTGTCCATTGAAGAAGCGAATAGTCAAATAATTAAAGAAATAGAAAAAGAGATAATTTCATGAATGGTGTAATTAATGTATTTAAGAATAAAGGAATGTCATCTTTTGATGTTGTAAGAATGGTGAGAAAAATATCAAAAGAAAAGAAAGTTGGACATACAGGAACATTGGATCCAGAAGCTACAGGGGTTCTTCCAGTTTGTCTTGGAAAAGCAACTAAAATAATTGATTATATAATGAAGGCTGAAAAAAGTTATTTTGTTACTTTTAAATTAGGAATGAAGACAACTACCTATGATTTAGAAGGAGAAATAATAGAAGAAAAGGATGCATCTAAAATAGACAGTAAGGATATTTTAGATGCAATTAATAGTTTTAAAGGTGAATATCTTCAGGTTCCGCCTATGTATTCTGCACTAAAAAAAGATGGAGTAAGACTTTATGATCTTGCAAGACAAGGAATAGAAGTTGAAAGAGAAGGAAGAATGATATATATATATGATATAAAAGATATAAATATTTCAAAACCTTATATATCAATGGAAGTTACTTGTTCTAAAGGAACATATATAAGAAGTCTTTGCTATGATATTGGAGAAAAACTTGGTGTAGGAGCGACTATGACAGAACTTAGAAGGACAAAAACTTCTATTTTTAGTGAAGAAGAAAGTATTAATATAAATGATTTAAGTGCAGAAAATATTCAAAATTCTATCATAACTATGGAAGAGGCTTTAAGAATGTATCCACAAATTAATATAAATAGTGGATATACTAAATTATTTATAAATGGAGTGAAGGTTGCAGATAAAAGAAGTCTTAACTTGAAACCTAGGATTGGAGAGCTTTATAGAGTTTATGATGAGACCGGAATATTTATTGGACTTGGAAAACAGGATAACTTTGGTTTTAAGATAGAAAAGCTTTTGATCTAGTTAGGGGTTAAATAAATGTTATCAAAAAATAATGATAGTTTGAGAAAAAAAGATAATATAAATTACATAGCTTTAGGAAGTTTTGATGGACTTCATAAAGGACATCTTACTTTAATTGAAAAGTTAGTAGATTTAGTTAAAGACAGTAAGGGTAAAAGTATAGTATATACTTTTAAAAATCATCCTAGAACTCTAATAAATTCAAAGTCAGTTCCAAAACTATTATTAGATAATTTCAGTAAGGAAGAAATTCTTAAAGAGAAAAAGGTTGATTTAGTTTATTTTGAAGAGTTCACTGAAGAATTTATGAAAAAAACGCCAGAAGATTTTGTGAAGTATTTGATAGAGAAATTCAAGATAAAAGGAATTGTAGTAGGTTTCAATTTCAGATTTGGATACAAAAATATGGGTGATGTTAAGCTTTTAAATGAATTGTCTCTTAAATATAACTTTGAAGTTTGGGTAATGAAACCTTGCAAATTTGATGAAGAAGTTATAAGTAGTACTAGAATTAGAGAAGAAATCTCAAATGGAAATTTAGAAAAAGTTAGTGAAATGTTGACTAGAGAGTATTTTTTAAAAGGAACAGTTGTCTATGGAAGACAAATTGGAAGAACTATAGGTTTTCCGACTGCAAATTTAGAGTATTCAAAATCAATATTACTTCCTAAAGATGGTGTATATTATACAAATGTACTATTAAAAAATATAAAATATAAAGGAATTACTTCAATAGGGAATAATCCTACAGTTAATGGGAACACTATTACTGTTGAGACTTTTATTCTTAACTTTAATGGAAATATTTATGGAGATGAAATAAAAGTTCGTTTTATAAAAAGAATTAGAGATAATATAAAGTTTAATTCTATAAATGAGCTAAAGGATCAGCTCAATAAAGATAAAATCTTCGCAGAAAAGCAAAAAAACATGTAAATATACAAAAAAGATTTACAATTATATTATGTTTTGTTATAATGTCCAGTAGGAACCTAGTTCTATGTTAGGAGGTGCCATCTTCTTACTTGGAACTATGGGGATAATTTTTGGAGGTGCATACGCATGGATAAGGCAAGAAAATTAGAAATAGTAAAAGAATTTGGAAGAAGCGAAGGAGATACTGGTTCACCAGAAGTTCAAATAGCTTTACTTTCTGAAAGAATCAGTCAATTAACTGGACACTTAAAGGTTCATAAGAAAGACCATCACTCAAGAAGAGGTCTATTAATGATGGTTGGACAAAGAAGAGGTCTTCTAAATTACTTACAAGAACAAGATATCGAAAGATATAGAGCTATTATCAAAAAATTAGGTTTAAGAAGATAATCTTTAGAGCGGGCTAAATCCGCTCTATTATTTTAAAATTATTAGAAAAATATGTAAATTTAAGGTTGAAGGGAGGTCCTATAATGAGCAATGTGTTAAGCACAACTATTGCTGGAAGAGAATTGAAAGTAGAATTTGGTAAAGTAGGTATGTTATCAAATGCTGCAATTTTCATGAGTTATGGGGATACAGTAATATTAACTAATGTAAATGCATCAGAGGAGCCAAGAGAAGGAATTGATTTCTTCCCATTAAGTGTTGAATATGAAGAAAGATTATATGCAGTAGGAAAGATACCAGGTGGTTTTATAAAAAGAGAAGGAAGGCCTTCTAATAGAGCTATATTAAATGGTAGAGCTGTAGATAGAACTATAAGACCATTGTTTCCTAAAGGATATAGAAATGATGTTCAAGTTGTTACTACAGTAGTATCAGTAGAAAAGGATAATTTGCCAGAAATATTAGCTATTAATGCGGCTTCTATGGGATTATGTTTATCTACTATACCATTTACTATGCCTGTAGCAGCAGTTCAAGTTGGTATTGTAGATGGAAGGTTGGTAATTAATCCAAATGCAGAGGAAAGAGAAAAATCAACTCTTCATTTAACTGTATGTGCAACAAAAGAAAAAGTTATGATGATAGAAGCTGGTGGAAACGAGATAGATGAAGATACTATGATCAAAGCTATTGAATTTGGTTTTGATGCTTGTCAAGATATAGTTACTTTCCAAGAAGAAGCTATGGAAAAAATAGGAAAAGCAAAAATAGTACCAGAGTTATATACTGTAGATGAAGAAGTTGAAAAAGATGTAAGAGCTTTTGCTTCAGATATGATAAAAGAAGCTATGTATATCACAGAAAAAGATGAAAGAAATGCAGCAGTTGATGCAGCTACTGAAAAAGTTAAAGCAGAATTTTCTGAGAAGCATGAAGGTAAAGAGGCGGATATAAAGGAAGTTCTTTATACAATGCAAAAAGAAGTAGTAAGATATATGCTTCTTAATGATAAGAGAAGACCTGATGGAAGAACTTTTGATGAAATAAGACCAATAAGCTGTGAAGTTGGAATACTTCCAAGAACACATGGTACAGGATTATTCAATAGAGGATTAACTCAAGTTATGACTGTAGCAACGCTAGGTTCAATTAGTGAAGTGCAAATTTTAGATGGAATAGATGAAACTGAAACAAGTAAAAGATATATGCATCATTATAATTTTCCAGGATACAGTGTAGGTGAAGTTAAACCACTAAGAGGACCAGGAAGGCGTGAAATTGGACACGGTGCATTAGCAGAAAGAGCTCTTGAACCATTAATACCATCAGAAGAAGAATTCCCATATACAATAAGATTAGTTTCAGAAGTGTTAAGCTCAAATGGATCAACTTCTCAAGCATCAGTATGTGGTTCTACATTAGCTTTATTGGATGCAGGTGTACCTATAAAGAGACCAGCAGCAGGTATAGCTATGGGGTTAATTACTTCTAAAGATTTATCACAAGAAGAAGTATTAACAGATATTCAAGGAATAGAAGATTTCTTTGGAGATATGGACTTTAAGGTGGCTGGTACTACAGAAGGGATAACATCAATTCAAGTTGATACAAAGCTTAAAGGATTAAGTTTTTATGTAGTAGAAACAGCTATAAGAAAAGCAAGAAAAGCAAGATTATTTATTTTAGATAAAATGAATGAATGTATTTCAGGACCAAGAGAAGAAGTATCAAGATTTGCTCCTAAGACTTCTACATTACAAATTGATCCAGAAAAGATTAGAGATGTGATTGGAGCAGGTGGAAAAGTAATTAATAAGATAATTGCTGATACTGGAGTTAAAATAGATATTAAGGAAGATGGAACTGTTTTTGTATCTTCACCAGATCATGATGGAGTTAATGCTGCACTAAAGATTATTGAAGGATTAACAAAAGAAGTTAAGGCAGGAGAAGTTTATTTAGGAAAAGTAACTAAAATAACTACTTTTGGAGCTTTTGTTGAAGTTCTTCCAAACAAAGAAGGATTAGTTCATATTTCAAAACTTGCAGCTGAAAGAGTAAACAAAGTTGAAGATGTTGTTTCAGTTGGAGATGAAATTTTAGTTAAAGTAACTGAAATAGACAGTCAAGGAAGAATAAATCTTTCTAGAAAAGATGCTTTAAAAGAGCAAGAAGAACAGAAAGAACAATAAAAGGGCAAAATGATTGCCTTTTTTTTCTGTAGATAATAGTAGGAATAGGAAGCCACGAATATCTTTATAATAATATAGAGAAGATTCGTGACTTTTGTTATAGGAGGATTTTTATGTATAATTTATATACCTTAAAAAATGGACTAAGAATAGTTACCGAGAAAAATGATTCTGTTAGATCAATTAGTGTTGGAATAATGGTTCAAAATGGGTCAAGAAATGAGACTAAAGAGTTAAATGGGATATCTCATTTTATTGAGCATATGTTCTTTAAAGGAACAAATAAAAGAAGTCCTAAAGAAATTGCAGCATCAGTAGAAAATTTAGGCGGACAAATAAATGCATTTACAAGTAAAGAAACTACTTGTTATTATGTAAAAAATTTAAATACTCACTTGGAACTTTCATTAGAAATCTTATCTGATATAATTTTAAATTCAAAATTTGCTCCTGAAGATATAGAAAGAGAAAAAGGAGTAGTTATTGAAGAAATAAATATGAGTGAGGATAATCCGGAAGATGCTTTGGATGATTTGCATTCAAAAATAGCTTTTGGAGATCACTCATTATCCTATCCTATTTTAGGAACTATAGAAAAAGTAAAAAGTTTTAATAAGGACATAATTAAGGAGTTTATAAAAAGAAAATATACTCCTTATAATTCAGTATTATCTATTTGCGGTAATTTTAATGATGATGAGTTAAAATTACTTGTTGAGAAGTATTTCGGAATATGGGAAAATGAAAATTTATATGTGCCAACTTATGAAGGTGCATCTATTTATAAAGGAACAGCATCGATTGATAAAGATATTGAGCAACTACATATAGGTTTAGGGCTTAAAGGATTGCCATATGGAGATGAAAGAGGATATGCGTTAGTATTGCTTAGTAATATATTTGGTGGTGGAGCATCCTCTACATTGTTTCAAAAAGTTAGAGAAGAGCTAGGACTATGCTATAATATTTATTGTTATCCTCAAGCGTTTCAGGGTGTAGGAATGCTAAATATTTATACAGGTCTCAGTAAAAACTACGCAGAAAAAGCTTTAGATGTTATAATTAAGGAGCTTTATAAATTTTCTAAAATGTCTATTACTAAAGAAGTGTTAGAGATGAATAAAGAAAAGATTAAAGGAAATTATATATTAGGACTTGAAAGTACTAGTTCTAGAATGTTTAGCAATGCAAAATCTGTGTTATTTAAAAATAAAATCAGTACTCAAGATGAAGTTATAAAGAGAATAGATAAGGTTAGTATAGATGATATTGATTTTGTATTAAAAGAATGTTTTGGGAACGGAATAATTAATTCATCATATGTTGGTAGTAACGTAGACTATAGTTTATTAGATAATGTTATAGAATCTTCAGTGAAAGCCTATAAAGATTATACAGAAGATATTCAAGTTTAAAATTAATAGAATATATACACCTTTTAAAGCATAATAATTATGTAGAGAATTTAGGAGGTGTATACTATGAGTCATGAAAGTGGTATAAAACTATTAAGTGAGATTGGACGATATGAACTTATAAATGTTAATGATGGGGAAAAATATGATTATCTTCAAAATAATGATTTAGTAATTGATGATGAAGGAAATATAAAATTTCTTATAATAAATGTAAGTGGTGGGAAATTAGGCTTTTTGGGGGGATCTAAGGAGTTTTTAGAAATTCCTTGGGAATGCGTGAAAAAAATCGGCGCACGTACTATAATATTAGATGCAGAGGAAAATGATATAAAAAAAGCAACCATTTAGTTACCAAGGGGGAAAAACATGAAGATAATAGTTCAAAAGTTTGGTGGAACTTCAGTATCGACAGATGAGAAAAGAAAAAAAGTTGTTGAAAAAGTTAAAAAAGCTATTAGTAATGGGTATAATCCAGTTATAGTAGTATCTGCAATGGGAAGAAAAGGCGAACCATATGCAACAGATACATTACTTTCAATAATGGATAGTGGATTTAAGGGAGAAAATAAATTAGCAGCAGATTTACTTATGTGTTGTGGTGAATTAATAAGTGCTGTAGTAATGGCAAATAAGTTGTATTTAGAAGGAATCGATGCAGTGCCTCTATCTGGTGGGCAAGCTGGCATAATTACAGATAGTAAATTTAATGATGCATCATTAAAGGATTTTGATGATAAAAGAATTTTAGATATATTAGCGGAGGGTAAGGTGCCAGTTATTACTGGATTTCAAGGAGTCACTGAAGATGGTTACTTTACTACTTTAGGAAGAGGTGGGAGTGATACTTCAGCTGCTATTGTTGGTGTTGGCTTAGATGCGGAAAAAATTGAGATATATACAGATGTAGATGGTATAATGACAGCTGATCCAAGAATAGTACAAGAAGCTTCATTAATTAATGTATTAAGTTATGATGAAGTATTTCAATTAGCAGATCAAGGAGCAAAAGTTATTCATCCAAATGCAGTAGAAATTGCTAAAATAGGGAATATTCCTTTAGTTATAAAAAATACTATGAATGATTGTGAAGGTACAGTTATTAATAATGTTGGAGATAAGAAGAATCGTAGACTTGTAACAAGTATAACAAGTCATAATGATAGGGTACAAGTTCGTATAAAATTAGATGATAATAAAGGAAATGAAAGTTATCAGGATATACTTGAGGTAATTGCAGAAAATAAGATTTCATTAGATCTTATAAATATTTTTCCAACTGAACAGATATTTACAATTCCAGCATCAGCTAAAGAAAGGGTATTGGAATTATTTAAAAGTTTAAATATTAATGCAATTTTTAAAGAAGATTTAAGTACTATAGCTATTGTTGGTGCAGGGATGAGAGGAATTCCTGGTGTTATGGCCAAAATATATAAAGCTCTAAATTATAATAGGATAGAAGTATTACAAACAGCTGATTCACATATGACTATATGGTGTTTGATTAATAGAGAAAACTTAAGTGAAGCTATAAATGCACTGCACACAGCATTTAAATTATGTTAAGAATACTCATAAACTGTGCTTTATAGATTGTTAATTTAAATAATTTAGTATAAATTTTATCCTCCTGTACAAAATAAAAAAGTACAGGAGGAGTGCTTTTATGGAAAATTTTAGAGGTATAGGAAAATCAGAAGAAAAAAAAGATAATAATGAAGCTACAGAAAACTCAGAAAGAATGAAGTCTGTGAAAGAATTTGGAAGTACAAGTATGGCTTCACCTAATGAGAGAATACAAATATTATCAATAATAGGGCAAGTTGAGGGGCATATGG
The DNA here is from genome assembly GCF_031626875.1 of Clostridium sp. SHJSY1. Classification (NCBI taxonomy): domain Bacteria; kingdom Bacillati; phylum Bacillota; class Clostridia; order Eubacteriales; family Clostridiaceae; genus Clostridium; species Clostridium sp. SHJSY1. The sequence goes on along the minus strand of NZ_JANDMF010000005.1, from coordinate 9,175 downwards.
TATCACCACCGCAAACTAAAACTACAAAATACGAGCATGTCATACCACAACTTATTGCAATGGAACAAAATGAAAATGTAAAGGGTGTTTTAATTATTTTAAATACAGTAGGAGGAGATGTGGAAGCAGGTCTGGCTATAGCTGAAATGATAAATTCTATCTCAAAACCTACAGTATCAATAGTTACAGGTGGAGGTCATTCTATAGGAGTTCCACTAGCAACATCTGCTGACTATTCTTTTATTACGCCTTCTGCTACCATGATAATTCACCCAGTCAGAATGAATGGATTTGTGATTGGTGTTGATCAAACATTCCAATATTTTAAAAAGATGCAAGAAAGAATTAACGAATTTATAGTTAGGACTTCTAATATAAGTCATGATGATTTAAATAACTATATGATGAAAACAGATGCATTACTTAATGATGTTGGTACTATGCTGATTGGAAAAGAAGCAGTAGAGTGTGGACTTATTGATGAAGTTGGAGGTGCAAGTCAAGCTTTAGCTAAGCTTAATTCATTAATAGAAGAAAAGGATCCAATTTATGAAGAAAAGAAAACAGTACAGAAAAAGAAAGCTGCCCCAAGAAAAAAAGTCAAAAAAGAAGAAAATAAATAAAGCTATTAGGGCACTTAGATAGTGCCCTAATAATTAATCTTATTTTTTATTTAAACAAAAGGAAAATGGACATGCTATGTAGAATAAGCAAAGTGAGGTGATTATAAAGTGAGTAGACAGACCAATAGAAGAAGTAGTAAGAAACCTAGAAAAGATAGCAAAGAAAGCAGTGTAATGGAGATAAAGGGTATTATATTTATTGCTATAGGACTATTAGCCTCAATAGCTATGTATACAAATGGAGCAGGATTTTTATCAAATTTTGCACAAAGAGTATGTTATCTATTAATTGGAGTAGGATCGTATGTATTGCCTATTTATTTTATGTACTTAGGCTATATCTATATAAAAGAACATGGTAATATTACACTTGGAAAAAGATTTTATGGAGTTACACTATTTATAATAGTAGTGATTTTAATGTGTAGTACTATATATATACAAGCTGTAAAAAATCCAAATAATTTTGCTGAAAATTTTATTGCATTATTTAATTTAGTAGCAGAAAGAAAAAAAGAATTAAATGGAGGAATTTTTGGGTATGTTATAACATTTCCTGTATTTAAGCTTATAGGAGCTGTAGGCTCATATATTATATATGCAGCGCTTGTGGTTATTGGTTCAATATTGACTTTTGATTTTTCTTTATTAAAAGTTGGGCAGGTTGCTAAAAATAAAAGTAGAGAATACAAATTTCAAAAGAGACCAAAAAGGCAGGAAAGTAAAAAAGAAAGTTCCAATGATGATTATATTAAAATTAAAACTAAATCAAATGATGAAGAAGAAAAGACTAAAACCGACTTCTTAAAGGATGTTAATCATAAAATAAAGATATTGGATTTTATGAAAAATTCACCAATTGATGAGGAATTGGAAACAGCATTTGAAAAAGAGAGTGATATTTCTTTAAATAGTTTTACAGAAAAAAGTCCAATTACAGAAAAAAGCAATAAAAAAGATAAACTTGATAATCAAATAAAAGATGTTATTAGTAAAGAAATAGATGAAACTATTAGTGGAACTAATGACAAGAAAGAGACTAAAGAATATGTATTTCCAGATATTGATTTACTTAATCCTAATGGGAAAACTAAGTTAAATAGCTCTGATAAAAAGGAATTGATAGAAAGTGCTAATAAATTAGAAGAAACACTAGGAAACTTTGGAGTTGAAGCAAAGGTCCTCCAAGTAACCAAAGGACCTTCTGTAACAAGGTTTGAATTACAACCTAGCCCTGGAGTTAAAGTTAGTAAAATAGTAAATTTAGCTGATGACATTGCATTAGGACTTGCAGCATCAGGGGTTAGAATTGAAGCACCAATACCTGGTAAAGCAGCTGTGGGGATAGAGGTTCCAAATAAAAAGCAAACTCCAGTATTTATAAGAGAGGTATTAGACACAGATGAATTTAAAAATTCAGATAAGAAATTAGCATTTGCTTTAGGAAAAGATATAGGGGGAGCGTGTGTTATTGGAGATTTAAGTAAAATGCCTCACACATTAATTGCAGGGGCAACAGGCTCAGGTAAAAGTGTATGTATTAATACACTAATAATAAGTTTGTTATATAAATATTCTCCTGATGAAGTTAAGCTTTTATTGGTTGATCCAAAGGTTGTTGAGTTAAATGTTTATAATGGAATTCCACATCTTTTGATTCCTGTAGTTACAGAACCTAAAAAAGCTGCTGCAGCTTTAAATTGGGCTGTTAATGAAATGACAAAGAGATATAATTTGTTTGCAGAAAAAGGTGTAAGAAATATAGATTCATATAATGCTCTATATGAAAAGGGTGGAATAGAAGAAAAACTTTCTTATATAGTAATAATAGTAGACGAGCTTGCAGATTTAATGATGGTTTGTGCAAATGATGTAGAGGACTATATAGGACGTTTAGCACAGATGGCAAGAGCTGCGGGAATGCATCTCGTTATAGCAACCCAAAGACCATCTGTAGATGTAATCACTGGTGTTATTAAGTCTAATATACCATCAAGAATATCATTTTCTGTTTCATCCCAAGTAGACTCAAGAACTATTTTAGATAGTTCAGGAGCAGAAAAATTGCTTGGTAAAGGAGATATGTTATATGCTCCTGTAGGAGAAAATAAACCTCAAAGAGTTCAAGGTTGCTTTATTTCTGAAGAAGAGGTTGAAAAAGTAATTGAATTTATAAAACAAGATGAAAAAGAAATAATTTATGAAGAATCAATATTAGATCATATAAATAATGAGGCAGAAGGAACAAGTACAAGTGAAGGTGGAGAAGATGTAGATGAATTACTATCTGAAGCAATAAAATTAGTTGTAAGTTATGAACAAGCATCAACATCATTCTTACAAAGAAGGCTTAGAATAGGATTTAATAGAGCATCTAGAATAATGGACCAGCTTGAAGAGAGGGAAGTTATTTCTCCAAAGGATGGAAGTAGACCTAGACAGGTATTAATAAGTAAGGGAGATTTAATGAATTCTTCAGAAAATGAAAAGGAAAATTAACTTGTAATCATTAATAAAGAGTAATAAAATTAATTTTATAAACATAATGGATACGCAGGAGGAAAATAACTTGAAAAAATATAAAGTGGGTATGGTAAGCCTAGGTTGCGATAAAAATAGAGTTGATTCAGAAATTATTCTAGGCACAATGAGCAAAGAATATGAAATTACTAATAATGCCAAAGAGGCTGACATTATTATTGTTAATACATGTGGTTTTATAGAAAAGGCAAAACAAGAATCTATTGACACTATATTAGAGATGGCTAAATATAAAGAAAAATATAATTGTAAGCTTTTAATAGCTACAGGATGTTTAACTCAAAGATATGGAAAAGAGTTAAGTGAATTAATGCCTGAAATTGATATAATGCTTGGGGTTAATGACTATACAAAGATAGACGAATTTATTAGAGAGTATATAACTAATGAGAAAAAATCTCTTGAAGTAAATTATTCTGATGAAAACATTAATGAGGGTGAGAGATTATTAACCACAGATAAATATACAGCGTATATCAGAATAGCAGAAGGTTGTAATAATTTCTGTACTTATTGTATAATTCCTAAGATAAGAGGAAAATTTAGAAGTAGAGAGATGGAAAATATTATAAAAGAAGCTAGAGAGCTTAGCAAAAAAGGAGTAAAAGAAATTATATTAGTAGCACAAGATACAACTCTTTATGGAAGTGATATATATGGAGAAAAGAAACTTCATATATTATTAAAAGAACTTTCAAGCATTGAGGGAATCAAGTGGATTAGGGTATTATATTGTTATCCAGAAGAAATATATTCAGAACTTATAGATGAAATAGCAATTAATAATAAGGTGATGAAATATTTAGATTTACCAATTCAACATATTAGTAATAATATACTTAAACTTATGGGAAGAAAAACTTCTAAAGAAGATATTATTAATAAAATTATGCAATTGAGAGAGAAAGTTAAGAATATTACATTAAGAACTTCTTTAATTGTAGGGTTCCCAGGTGAAAGTAATGAAGATTTTAATGAATTAATGGAATTTTTAAAAGAATATAAATTAGATAAAGTTGGTGTGTTTAGATATTCAAGAGAAGAAGGCACTCCTGCAGCAAATATGCAAGATCAAGTAGAAGAAGAAATTAAGGGTATACGTGAAGAAAAACTTATGGAAATACAGAAGGAAGTTTCTAAATCAATAAATGAATTGAAAATTAATAATGTTTATGATATTCTTGTGGAAGGATATAATGGAGAGTATTATTATGGAAGAAATTACGAGATGGTTCCAGAAATAGATGGAAATGTATTCTTTAAAAGTACTCAAAAGATAGAAAAAGGCACAATTGTATCAGTTAAGGTGATTAGCTGTACAGAATATGATTTAGTAGGAGTTGTAGATTATGAATCTTGCGAATAAATTAACCCTAGGTAGAATTTTTTTAGTTCCTGTTTTTTTACTTTTTATAGCAGCTAAAGCTATTCCTTATGGTACATTTATTGCTACATTTATATTTATATTAGCATCATTAACAGATAAGCTAGATGGTTATATAGCTAGAAGTAGAAATCAAATAACTACTTTCGGCAAGTTCATGGACCCCCTAGCAGACAAGCTGCTTGTAACATCAGCATTAATTTCATTAGTTGAACTTCAAGTAGTCCCAGCTTGGGCAGCTTTTGTGATAATTGCTCGTGAATTTGCTATATCTGGACTTAGAACAATAGCAGCATCAGAAGGAAAAATAATTGCAGCTAGTTGGTGGGGAAAGATAAAGACAGTGATTCAAATTGTAGCGATTATAGTTTTACTTTTACAGGTAAATATAGCTGAATCAGCATATTTAGGAAGTCTAGTAACCAATATAGAATTTTTTAAAGTATTCTTTAAGTATATGCCTCAAATACTATTAGATGTAGCTGTAATAATTACAATAGTATCTGGAGTAGATTATTTCAGAAAAAATAAAAATACTATTTCAACTGAAAAATAATAAGAGTTGCATAAGCAACTCTTATTTTATTGAAGTAATTGATGATGATTAAGCCTGTTTGATTGAGGGTACAATAAAAATATATGGAAATAATAGTGTTTTTATTGACTAAGCAAAAATCATATATTATAATAAATACAGAACATAAGTTCGGAAGTAGAGAGGTGTAAAGTAAAATGAGTAATATAAATGTGGATAAATTAAAAGCTATTGAAAGTGCTATGGGTCAGATTGAAAAGCAATTTGGCAAAGGATCTGTTATGAAACTTGGAGAAGATAGCCATTTAGCTATAGATGTTATTTCTACAGGATGTCTTGATTTAGATATAGCACTTGGAGTTGGTGGAGTCCCTAAGGGAAGAATAATTGAAATATATGGGCCTGAAAGTTCAGGTAAAACTACAGTTGCTCTTCATATTGCTGCAGAAGCACAAAAAAAAGGTGGGGCTGTTGCTTTTATAGATGCAGAACATGCATTAGATCCAAGTTATGCAAGAAAAATAGGAGTTGACACTGAAAACCTAATAGTATCACAACCAGATACAGGGGAACAAGGGCTTGAAATTGCAGAAGCTTTAGTTAGATCTGGAGCTATAGATGTACTTGTTGTAGATTCAGTTGCTGCTTTAGTACCTAGAGCTGAAATAGAAGGAGAGATGGGGGATTCTCATATTGGACTTCAAGCTAGATTAATGTCTCAAGCATTAAGAAAACTAACTGGTACAATTAAGAAGACAAATTGTGTTGCTATATTTATAAATCAGCTAAGAGAAAAGGTAGGGGTAATGTTTGGAAGTCCAGAGACAACTACTGGAGGTAGAGCTTTGAAATTCTATGCATCGATAAGACTTGATGTTAGAAGAATAGATTCAATTAAAACAAGTGATGCAATTATAGGTAATAGAACAAGAGTAAAGGTCACTAAAAATAAGGTTGCACCACCATTTAAACAAGCAGAATTTGACATTATGTATAATGAAGGTATTTCAAGAACAGGAAATATAGTTGATGTTGGAGTTAAGGAAGAGATTGTTCAAAAGAGTGGTGCTTGGTTCTCTTATGGGGATATAAGACTTGGGCAAGGTAGAGAAAATGCTAAGATATACTTAGCAGATAATCCAGAAGTTGCTTTAGATATAGAAAACCAAATAAGAGAAAAGTATAATTTACCAGCAAATGCAAAATTAAAAGCAGTACCTGCACAAGAAAATAAGAGTAAAAAAGAATAAAAATAGAAATACACCTTGTTAGTTAAGTATTATTTAGAAATTTGGCTAATAAGGTGTATATTTTATTTATTTGGTAATAGAATAAGTAGTGTTATATGATTTATTTTAAACTTGAGTAAAAATTTACATAAGAATTTTAAGTGGAATCATAAGAAAATTATAGAAAAACTAAAGATGTAGGGGATTTTATGAGAATTTATATTTAAGTATACTATTATTCATGAAACTTGACATAATTCTAATTTTCAGATAAAATAATAACAAATACTGGTTTATCACATTCTTACTATTAGTGAGAAAGATATGACACCAAAACTACGCTTACTTATTAAAAATAGATAGTAAAAGCTAGGAGGTGTTTACGTGCCAACGTATTTAATAATAATAGATATATTTGTGCTGTTTATATTAGGCTTTATATCATATAAAAGCATTCAAACAGCATCAAGAAAGAAGATTGAATCGCTAGAAAATGAGGCAAACGAAGTTTTAGTTGTGGCTAAAAGGGAAGCAGAAGCAGCTAAGAAAGAATCGATATTAGAAGCAAAGGAAGAAGTTCATAAGTTAAGGACTGATTTAGATAGAGATTCTCGTGAAAGAAGAAATGAACTTCAAAGACTTGAAAGAAGATTGATTCAAAGGGAAGAGTTACTTGATAAAAAAAGTGATACTCTTCAAAAGAAAGATGATGCACTTAATGAGAGAGTTATTGAAATCGATAATATGGAAATTGAGATTAGAGAGCTTGGTGAAAAAAGAAGAGCAGAACTCGAAAGAATATCTGGTCTTTCTAGTGAAGAAGCTAAGCAAATCCTATTAGATGAAATCAAGAAGGAGATTACTCATGAAGCTGCCTTAATGATTAAGGAAATCGAAGGTAGAGCTAAAGAAGAGGCAGATAAGAAGGCTAGAGAAATTGTAACAACAGCTATTCAAAGATGTGCTGCTGACCATGTATCCGAAACTACTGTTCAAGTAGTTGCTTTACCAAATGATGAAATGAAGGGAAGAATCATAGGTAGAGAAGGAAGAAACATTAGAACCCTTGAAACATTAACAGGAGTAGATTTAATTATTGATGATACTCCAGAAGCAGTTATTTTATCAAGCTTCGATCCAATAAGAAGAGAAGTAGCTAGAATGGCACTAGAAAAGTTAATAGTGGATGGAAGGATTCATCCGGCTAGAATTGAAGAGATGGTTGAGAAATCTCAAAAAGATGTTGAAAATGATATTAAAGAAGAAGGAGAGCAAGCAGCTCTTGAAACTTCAGTACATGGGCTACATCCTGAGATAATAAGACTTCTTGGAAAATTGAAATATAGAACTAGTTATGGTCAAAATGTTTTAAAACATTCCATAGAGGTTTCGTATTTAGCTGGTTTAATGGCTTCAGAATTAGGTTTAGATGTTACTCTAGCTAGAAGAGCTGGTTTATTACATGATATAGGGAAGGCCGTAGATCAGGAGCAAGAAGGTCCTCATGCCTTAATTGGTGGGGATTTAGCGAAGAGATACCATGAGTCTTCTGTTGTAGTAAATGCCATCGCAGCCCATCATGGAGATGTGGAGATGGAATCTTTAGAAGCTATTTTGGTTCAGGCAGCAGATGCTATTTCAGCTGCAAGACCAGGTGCCAGAAGAGAAACCTTAGAAGCATATATCAAACGTCTGGAAAAGTTAGAAGAAATTGCAAATTCTTATGAAGGTGTAGAGAAGTCATATGCAATTCAAGCTGGTAGAGAAATTAGAATTATTGTTAAACCAGATCATGTTGACGATTCTGGAGCAATAGAACTAGCACGTAATATTGTAAAGAGCGTCGAAGAACAATTAGAATATCCAGGTCAAATTAAAATCAATGTTATTAGGGAAACTAGAGCAGTTGATTTTGCAAAATAAAGTTTAAAAATACATTTTGATTTTCAAAATGTATTTTTTTTATAAAATTAATAAAAAAAAGAAGGAATTTAATAACACAGGTAGAATATAATAAGTATGCATGATTTGGGTGAGCTCTAAAATGTAAACGGTGAACTCTAAAATGTAAACGGTTAGTAAAATGCTAGGAGGAATAATAAAAATGGAAGTATTAAAAGTTTCAACAAAATCAAATCCAAATTCAGTAGCAGGTGCTTTAGCTGCTATAATAAAAGAAAAGAATATAGTAGAAATACAAGCAGTAGGTGCAGGAGCTATTAATCAAGCAGTAAAAGCTATTGCGATAGCACGTGGATTTGTAGCACCAAGTGGGAAAGATATTGTCTGTGTGCCAGCTTTCACTGATATAGAAATTGATGGGGAAGAAAGAACGGCAATAAAATTAATTATACAACCTAGATAAATGCTGTAATATGGACATATTTGGAACTCTAACGAAAGCTAAATAGGGTATTGAAATTATTTTCAAAGTCATATATAATAATAAAAGTTAAGTGAATACTTATAGTTTATTTAAAGAGGTGAATACAATGGTTTCAAAAGAGGTTTTAGTAAAGAATGGTACTGGATTACATGCTAGACCAGCTACATTATTAGTAAAAAAGGCTTCATCATTTAAGTCTGATGTAAGCATTGAGTTCAATGGTAAAAAAGCAAATGTTAAGAGCTTAATTGGTGTTTTATCATTAGCTGTTACTAAGGATTCTTTAATAAAGGTTATAGCTAGCGGTGATGACGAAGCATTAGCTTGTGAAGAAATTGCTAAGTTAGTAGAAAACTTAGAAGATTAATTAATAAAGAGAAGAGGGTTCCATTTGGAACCTTTTTTTAATGTAAAGGAAAGTATAAAAAAATCTTAAACTGAAAGCTAGATTTTATCTAGCTTTCAGTCGCGTTATAT